>JAFWVZ010000160.1 GCA_017523605.1 Bacillota bacterium
TGCTTCTACAGACTGTTTTTTTGCGTCTCCGATGAAACCGCAGGTGTTTACCAGAAGAACGTCTGCGTATTCAGGTTCATTGACTATAACGCAGCCCGCATCTGTTAGAAGACAGGCTGCGTTCTCTGAATCTACTGTGTTCTTTTCACATCCGAGGGTGCGGATATAGACTTTCTTCAAAACCCGATCTCCTCTTCAACTCCGGAGGATCCGCTGTTTGCAAGCTCCTCCAGACTCTGGAACTCCGCAAGGGTCATGTTTACCTTCCTGGGCCTTGCTCCGTCGGCCGGACCGACTATGCCGCGTTCTTCCATAAGCTCTACGAGCCTTGCCGCGCGGTTGTATCCAATGCGGAACCTGCGTTGGAGCATGGAGACGGAACATTGTTCGGCCCTTACGACTGTTTCAATGGCATCTTTAAGAAGTTCGTCCTCGCCGTCCTCTTCGGAGGATGCGCCGGCAGAGATGCCTGCGTTGTTCATGGCGTGGATGATGTCTTCGTTATAGTTTGCCATGGTGTACTGGCCCTTAACGAAGTCTATTACGTCCCTTACCTCGTTATCGGAAATGAAGCATCCCTGGACGCGCAGAGGCTTGCTAATGCTCTGCGGACCGTAGAGCATGTCTCCCTTGCCAAGAAGGTTCTCCGCTCCGCCTACGTCCAGTATTACTCTGGAGTCTGTCTGCGAAGATACAGCAAACGTTATCCTGGACGGAATGTTTGCCTTAATTACGCCTGTAATTACGTCCGTAGAAGGTCTCTGGGTAGCAACGATAAGATGCATTCCTGCTGCCCTTGCCTTCTGAGCGATGCGGCAGATCGAATCTTCGACAGTGTTCTTTGCAGTCATTATAAGCTCGGCAAGCTCGTCTATGATTATGACTATCTGCGGAAGGACCTTGTCTTCCTCGCCGTTTGCGCGGACAGTCTCGTTGTAGGACTGAAGGTCTCTAACGCTTTCTGCCGCGAACTTGTTGTAGCGGTCGTTCATCTCGGACACTGCCCATCCCAGAGCCGCGGAAGCTTTTGCGGCATCCGTTACGACAGGTATCATAAGATGCGGAAGTCCGTTATAAATACTGAGTTCTACGACCTTGGGGTCTATGAGGATCAGCTTTACTTCTTCAGGAGTGGCTTTGTAAAGAAGACTTATTATCATGCTGTTGATGCAGACGGATTTACCGGAACCGGTGGAGCCTGCAACCAGCAGATGCGGCATGGATTTCAGATCCGCGACTATTGCCTCTCCGCCGATGCTCCTGCCTACTGCAACAGTAATCTTGGACTTGCTCTTCTGGAATTCCTCGGATTCGATTATCTCTCTGAGCGTTACCGTGGATATCGTATCGTTAGATACTTCTATGCCGACTGCGGCTTTTCCGGGTATGGGCGCCTCTATTCTGAGGCTCTTTGCCCTTAAGTTGAGCGCAAGATCATCGTGAAGAGATGCTATCTTGGAGACTTTTACGCCTGTAGCAGGCTGGACCTCAAAACGAGTAACAGCCGGGCCCTTGATGACGTCTACGACGCTTGCGGCAACGCCGAAGCTGTGCAATGTATCCTCCAGAAGCTCAGCCTGATCCTGAATGTTCGGACCGGTCGAAGAACCTCTGAGGCCGGACGGCTTGTTCAGTAACTTTATCGGAGGATAGATATAATTGCTGGAAGACTTATGCTCCGCAGCCTTTGTTTCTGCCTTGGGAGCAGTAACAGGATTATCAGAGCTTTCGGGCTTGACTGCCGGTCCTTCTTTCTTCGACGGACTTACCGCCGCAACCTGCTGAATGTCGCGGACTGAAGCCTTATTATCCTTTGCGCCTTTGGAAAAAAGATCGTCGTCCATTACCATGTCCAGAACGTTCTGCTGGTTTTCGGTGATCCCTTCGATAACGAGATGGTTCTTGGGCGTCTTAAGTCCTATGTCTTCCGGAGTGAATCTGGAAGTACTTCCGGCAGGAACCGGAGGGAGTTCCGATACTATATCATCCTCAGGCTGAGCATGGGCATCGAAGCCTTCGATGGAATCCATGTTGAGCTTTGGAAGCGAATCGGTGTCTACTCTTTCCTGTATCTCTCTTGGCGTCCTGGAAGCAACTGAAGCTATCGCAGCGGCAGACTTGGCTTTGTCCTGCTTCTCCTGTTCCTTCTTTGCCTCTTCTGCCTTTATGCGTTCTGTTTCCTCGTCCCTCTGTCTGGCGATATCTTCTATCTGCTCGCGCTCGGCTCTGGCTTCTTCCCTTGCCTGTTTGCGGGCTTTGGCATGGAGCCTCGCGTTGTCCACAAGCGTGGAGAGAGGCGTATTAAGTATGAACATCAGGCAAATTATTATGCCCAGCGCGCTTACAAGATAAAGGCCCATCTCTCCGATGAGATTCTTGATGAAACCGCCCGCGTATACGCCTACGATGCCTCCGCCTTCTGTGCCCA
>JAFWVZ010000161.1 GCA_017523605.1 Bacillota bacterium
ACCCTCCTGCCTTCCGCCACGACTCCGGGCATTGCAGCAAAGTCCGAATCCAGCAGCACCACCTGAGACACCTGCATGGCCGCGTCGCAGCCGGAAGCCATGGCCACGGAGCAGTCCGCCTCCTTAAGAGCCAGTATGTCGTTTATACCGTCGCCTGTCATACCTACTGTGTGGCCGTCCTTTTTGAGCGCCTTTATAAGCTCTCTCTTCTGCTCCGGAAGGACCCTTCCGAAGACCGTGTATTTTCTGGAAGCATCCGCGATAAGTTCCGGAGTCGTAAGCTCGCGGGCGTCCACGTACCTTTCCGCGCCGTCCACGCCTGCCATGGAAGCGACTCTGGATACCGTAAGCGGATTGTCGCCGGAGATTATCTTAATGTCCACGCCCTGCTCCTTAAAGTAAGCAAAGGTCTGAGGAGCGGTCTTGCGTACGCTGTTTTCCAGCAGGATGAGTCCCAGTTCCTCCGAGGAATCCGAGTCGTACTGCTTAGCAAACAGCAGCGTACGGAAACCCTGGGCGTTGTACCCGTCCACCTTGTCTTTTATGCGGTCGAAACCCGGACCAAGCACCATCTCCGGCGCGCCCAGCAGGTACCTTTCGCCGCCTATTCTTGCTGCAGCATATTTGTACACGGAAGAGAACGGCTCTATGTCCGTTACCTCCGGGAAGCTGTCGTCTGCGTCTCCGGTCTTATGCGGCTTTCCATGACTGTCCGCGTCCGCGACTCCGGCGAACCAGGCCTTTAGAGCCTCGTCGGTGATGTTGCCTTTAGGCATGGCTGAAACGAAAGCCGCGATCAGCGACTTAAGCTTTTCGTCCGAAAGGTGCTCCGCGTCGCCCGGCAGCCTGCCGCACATGTTGATCAGGCCGTTGACTGTCATGCCGTTGTCGGTTATGGTACCGGTCTTGTCCAGGCAGAGCACGTCCACACGGGCAAGGGTCTCTATGCTCTTCATGTCGTGGAGCATTACGCGGCGCTGCGCAAGACGCACGGTGCTTACCGCAAGAGCTATGCTTGTAAGGAAATACAGCCCTTCCGGGATCATTCCTATGGCTGCCGCGACCATGGACACTATGCTGCCGGAGAAGTCTCTGCCCGCGCCGAAATACTGCTGGCAGAACAGCGCTATGCCCACGGGGATTATGATTATTCCTACAGCGCCCACTATGCGGTTGAGCACGCGCATCATCTCCGAGCGTTCCTTGTGCTCCGTAGCCTTTGCCATTACCGTAAGCCTTGCCGCATAGGAGTCGTCGCCCACCTTGTCCAGCCTTGCACGGCATTCCCCGGACACTACAAAACTGCCGGAGAAGAGTTCGTCGCCCGGTCTCTTTTTTATCTCGGCGGTCTCGCCGGTTATAAGGGATTCATTTACGGATACTTCGCCGCTCTTTACCACGGCGTCTGCGCAGATCTGCGAGCCCTGGCCGAACACTGCTATGTCGTCAAGCACCAATTGCTCCGCGGGAAGATCCACCACCGCGCCGTCGCGCACGGCTTTGGCCTTCGGCTCGTTAAGAAGGCTCAGCTGGTCCAGAGTCTTCTTTGCTCTAAGCTCCTGCACCGTGCCTATCACTATGTTTGCGATAACGACCGGCAGGAATGTAAGACTCTTGTACGACCCGGCGATTATCAGAAGCACCGCCAGGACCGCAAATATAAGGTTGAAGAACGTAAACAGATTGTCCTTTATTATCTCCCATGCGCTTCTGCCGCCGGAGACCGAGGACACGTTGGAAAGCCCGGCCGCAAGTCTTTCCTTTACCTGAGCCGAGCTTAGTCCCTGCTCCGCCGGAGGATCCAGCCTCTGTGCGGACGCAGCCGTGTTCTGTTTTAATGTTTTATCGGAACTTGTATCCATCGTTTACCGCTGCCGCCGACGCTTGCCGGGCTTGTCAGAAGCCCAGCGAATCGTTAACGAGTATTACTTTGATGCGTCCCGGATGCCTGGAAAAACGTGTGATCAGGAACTGGCAGCAAATGGTGTCCGGCGACTTGCAGTTGAAGCACGAACCCGTCTTTGCGCAAGGTGTATCCAGTCCGAAACGCTGCGCGTTTATAGGCGCCGCAACGTTTCTGGCTCTCTTCATTGCATGGTCCACATCCTTGCAGATCTTGTTCATGCCGACAATGAAGAGCACGTGCCTGGGCCCCTGCGCGATGGCGGATACACGGTTGGAATTGCCGTCGATGTTTATAATTACTCCGTCCTCGGTCATGGCGTTGGCGCTTGCAATGAACCAGTCTGCATCGTATGCCTTAAGTTCAGCGGCGCGTTTATCCTCGGCCGCCCCGCGGTCTATGTAATCGTAAGGTCCGGTCTTTACGGCATCGACAAGACCTATCTCCACAGCGCTCATGCAGCCGCCCATGGTGACCGTGCTGCCCTGGGGGATGATCTCCAGCGCCTTCTTAAGAGCTTCCTCGCGGTCTGCCGCGTAGAACGCTTCCATGTTGCGGGACTCCAGTCCCTTTATCACCTTCTGAGCCAGAAGTTCGTTTCTCTTTGTGATGTTCTTGTTCATGAATTGCCTCCCAAACACTTAAAACGACAGTTGATCCGGCTCCGGCAGGGCCGTGCCTGCATATGTTGAAATGGTTTACGAAAGTTTAAGGTCTCCGTCCTTTACCCAGCCAAGCTTCCTTACGAAGTAGTGGATGATGAGCGACAGCACCGCCGGGAGAACGAAGGATATAAGTATCAGACCCACCCAGTCGAATGCGGTTATGGCTTCTTTTACACCCGCGGCAACGTCGTTTACCCAGCCGGTGTAGACGCCTATCTGGCCCACAAGTCCGCAGGTACCCATGCCGGACGACACCGGCGCGCCGTTCATCTTAAGTTTGAACAGACAGGTGGCGATCGGACCGGTTATTGCTGCGGTAAGCGTGGGAGCTATCCAGATGCGAGGGTTCTTTACTATGTTGCCCATCTGGAGCATGGACGTTCCTATGCCCTGGGACACCAGTCCGCCCCAGCGGTTCTCCTTAAAGGATATTACCGCAAAGCCTATCATCTGGGCGCAGCATCCCGCAACGGCAGCGCCTCCGGCTAGCCCGGTAAGGCCCAGCGCAGCGCAGATGGCCGCGGACGAGATGGGCAGCGTAAGAGCCATTCCCACTACCACGGAAACAAGTATTCCCATAAGGAAAGGCTGAAGATCCGTAGCCCACATTATTAGGTTTCCTACCCACATGGCTGCCTTGCCTATCGGCGGGGCTATCAGCCACGACAGGAATACGCCTATGCCTATCGTTACAAGCGGGGTAACGAGTATGTCTACCTTGGTCTCCTTGGAGATCGCTTTGCCGCACTCAGCGGAGATTATGGCAACGAAAAGCACCGCCAGCGGACCGCCTGCTCCGCCTAAAGCGTTGGACGCAAATCCGACGGCTATCATGGAGAACAGCACCAGCGGCGGGCACTTGAGCGCGTAGCCTATGGCAACGGCCATAGCCGGACCGCTCATCGCAGTCGCTATGCCTCCCACCGTATATTCCACTCCCGCGACCGTAGCCACCGGGACCATAAGGAAAGGAATGTGGAACTGCGTGCCTATGGTATTGATTATGGTGCCTACAAGCAGCGAGCAGAACAGCCCTTGAGCCATGGCTCCGAGTGCGTCTATGCAGTAACGCTTAAAGGATACTTCTATGTCT
>JAFWVZ010000162.1 GCA_017523605.1 Bacillota bacterium
CGGGTAGATGCACCACTTGTCTCCGGTGTTCTGGTGGGAAACGTGCAGCACGCGGTAGATGACCGGATCCCTCATGTTCATGTTGGGGGAAGCCATGTCTATCTTTGCGCGTATGCACATCTCGCCGTCCGCGTATTTTCCGGCGCGCATGTCCTGGAATATCTTAAGAGATTCCTCGGGGCTGCGGTCCCTGTTCCTGTCGTTGGTGCCGGGCTCGGTAAGTGTTCCGCGGGTGGCGCGCTGCTCTTCCTGGGTCATGTCCGAAGCGTAGGCCAGACCCTTCTTTATGAGCGTGCAGCAGCACTCGTACATCTTTTCGAAATAGTCCGAGGCGTGATGCAGCTCTGCCCACTCGAAGCCCAGCCATCTTACGTCCTCTTCTATGGATCCTACGAACTCGTCGTCTTCTTTAACGGGGTTGGTATCGTCGTAGCGCAGGTTGCAGCGTCCGCCGTACTTGGCCGCAGTGCCGAAGTTAAGGCATATGGACTTTGCGTGACCAACGTGCAGATAGCCGTTGGATTCCGGCGGGAAACGTGTTATTATGCAGTGCGAATACTTACCTTCCGCGATGTCTTTGTCTATGATGTCGTGAATGAAATTACCTTCCACGTGTTGTTCTCCTTACAGATCTTTAGTTGCCTCCGGACAGCGCTGAGCCGTACGAAAACAGATGCCTAGACTATTCCACCTTAAATAATCTTGACGATATATTATAACCTAACTTATATATACTTGCAAATGGTTTAATCGAAGTGCCCGATATGCATTTTCACGACACCTGCCCGATAAAATTATTACGGCAATTTTGCAAAAGCACTTGATTTATTTTGCCCAATTTGCTATTTATTTATATATCCAACATGTTCGGCCTATGAAGACCATCTGCCTCATATGACCGGCCGGGACCGTAAGGCCCGCTCATCCGGAGGATGCCATGACCATAGACGCAATAGACGAAAAAATACTGGAAGTACTGCAGGAGAACGCCAGAGTCTCCATCTCCGAGCTGTCCAAGAGGATCAACCTCTCTCTGTCCGCCGTAAGCGAACGCCTTAAGAAGCTGGAAGCCAGCGGGATCATTAAGCAGTACACCGCTATCCTGGACCCCGTCGCCATGGATAAAGAACTCAGCGCATACATGATGATCAACGTGGACAACTCCGGAAGCATCACCGAACTGATAAAGCTGATCAACCAGTCCGAGGAGATCCTGGAAGCTTATTTCGTGGCCGGCGACTGCGACTACATCCTGCGCATCGCCACCAAGAACACCGCTACCCTGGCCGAGCTTGTAAACAAAGTAAAGGCCGTCAAGAGCGTAAAGCGTACCGAGACCACCATACTCCTAAATAAATACAAGCAGCTCTACAGCGTGCCGCCCCAGGCAAACAAACTGTGATCCCGACGGCGCGGCGCCGCTGCAATGCCCGGCCCTCAGAGCCTGCTGTACAGTACAGTCGGCCGCCTCAGGCAGACGGCTGCAATGTCCGGTCCTCAGAGCCTGCTGCACAGCACAGTCGGCCGCCTCAGGCAGACGGTTGCAATGTCCGGTCCTCAGAGCCTGCTGCAACAAGCGATTCCTCAACGACCTTCTGCAGAAGGTCGTTTTTTTATAACTTTATTTTTCTAGCTTGCGATCTGCAGGAAGCAAACAGCGGTCACTGGCACACTCAGAGCATCCATGCACTGTTTTATAATACGATACTGACAATTGGCAAGAACAGCACACACTTTTGTCAGTATTATTGCCAAAAAGGCTTTCAAATGATACGCTCAAACGACATATCGGCAGCAAACTGACAGTTGTTCCTGAATATGCTGCATTCTGTCAGTAAAAATAAGACAAAGCCTGACAAAAGATACAACTGATCACATAATTGTCAGTGCACGCGAAAACAGAGGCCAATAAAGATGCTGATCCTTCCGCAAATTAAACAAATACTGACAGAAATCGATCAAAAAACAGAAACTGTCAGAAACGAACTAGGCCTATGTCCCGATGGATACATGATACGGACTCGTGATCATGGCAGGCCGATAATCTTGCATGTTACGGGCCGCGGAAAAGAAAGGATACGCAAATCCATCACCGGCGACCGCGAAACGCAGGTAAAGCTTGCGCGAAGAAGCGTACTGGAAAACGAATTGCGATCGCTGGGATCCCAACGTAGCATCCTGGAACAGACGATTACAAATCTTGAACAGATCGAGGAAACGGACCGGAAGCGTTTCGCGATAGAGAGCTTCGGGTGGCTCAGCAACGCGGAGATCGATGCGTGCTGTTTTCCGAAAAGCAGCGATACCTGGGAGCTCGGACCGTACGAAAAGCTGAACTACCGGCCGGAAGAACTGCGGCATATCACGAGCCGGGGTCTTCGGGTCCGCTCTAAATCCGAGCTTCTGATAGCCGAGGCGCTGTACAGATATGATCTGCCGTTCCGTTACGAGCAGGTCTACCGCGCAGGCAGCGTCTCCATCTCCGCGGATCTTACGATCCGGCGGGCGGACGGCAAAGTGTTCATCTGGGAACACGAGGGATTAATAAACAAAAGGGTTTACGTCGAATGGCAGCGGAAAAAAGCAGAGCTGTATGCGTCGGTCGGCTTTTATCCGTGGGACAACCTGATCGTTACATACGATACCGGCGACGGCAACATAGATCTTCGGATAGTGGAATCCGAGATCCGCAACAAACTGATGATCTGATCTGCCGCGGATGCGCGATACGGGTAAGCAGGACCCAAGGTATGCCGCGGATGCGCGATACGGGTAAGCAGGACCCAGGGCATTCTGCGGATGCCGCGATACGGGTATGCATTAACAAAGACCGTGAATACAACAAGACCGCCGCAAGCCCTCCCGGAAACATCAAATAAACAAGGCCGCCGGATATCTTCCGGCGGCCTCTTTTATTGTCCTTATAGTCTTGGACCCCTTGTTTTCGAATGCCTTAATAGCAGGGCTGAGTCCGGGAACCGCTTATTTCTTGGACTTCTTGCCCTTAGCGTTCTGGGCGCGCTGCTTTTCGGCAGCCTTTGCAGCCTCTTCTTTAGCCTTGGATCTGTTTCTTACGGAACGGGGGATCCTTCCGCCGGCTTCTTTAACGGAGCGCGGTCCCTTTACCTTGAACACGCTTGCATCGTGAGCAGCAGCCATCTCGGCCTCTATCCTTGCGGCTGCGGCAGCCATCTCGGCCTCCTTGGCAGCCTGGGCCTTGGCCTTTTCCGCGTTGGCCTTGTCCACGGCCTTCTGGGCCTTGGCCTTTTCCTTATCGCAGTAAGCCATGGCCTCCTCAAGAGAAATGCCCTTCTGCTTGGCTATCTTGTAGGGGTTGAGCTTCTTGGCAGCCTCGAGCGCGTAATAAACGTCCGTCTGGGCAGCCTGCTTCTTGGTCTCGCGCTGTCCCATGAAGAACATGAGTCCGAACATTACCAACATGAAGGCCATGCTTATGTAGCTGTCTGTCTTAACGTTTCTGGTCTTGAAAGTGGTGATCTGGGCCTCTGCGGTCTTGTTTCCTGCTGCGGAGACTATGCCCTCCTTTATCTCGACCTTGTACTCCGTATCGGAAGTAAGCTCTCCGGTAAGCACTATCCAAAGCTCATCGGGATACTTATCGGAATGTACTATCGTAAAGTCTATGGTCTTTCCTTCGGGATCCGAGATGACGAACTTGTCC
>JAFWVZ010000163.1 GCA_017523605.1 Bacillota bacterium
ACTGTTTTTTAGTTACTTTCATTCAATTATCCCATCGGCCCTTGAAATTCCAACAATCAGCGCCTTTTCCGGATCGTTTGGACGGGCTCTCCTTAAGGTCTGCGCTACTTAACCTTTACGCCGTTCTCCGTGCAGTACTTGATTATGGTCTTGCGGGTAACTATGCCCACCAGGGAGCCCAGGTCGTCCGTTACGGGTATGAAATTCTGGTTCATTGCGCGGGTAAGGAGCTCTTCTATGGTGGCGGTGATGGGCACGGAAGGGTTGCGGTCCTTGCGGAGTATGTCCTTTATCTTAACGTCCTCCAGCTTGCGGATGCTTACCTCCTCCATGTCGCCGGCCTTCTTCTGCAGTTTAACGATGCTCCACAGGAAATCGCCCTCGCTTACGGTCCCCAGGTAGATGTTGTCGTCCGTTATCACCGGCACGGCGGTATAACCGTGTTTTTTCATGGTCTCAAGCGCCTGACGCACGCTGCTGTTTATGTTTATGCAAGTAACCTTGCTTCTAAGTGTCAAAAAGAATGCTACGTTCATGGTTTCCCTTTGCTGTTTTCTCCGGCGCTTTATGCGGCGGATCCTTTTTAATGCAGCACAGCGACGCAGATTGGTGCGTGCCGCATCTTCTGCATCTATCTTACCCAAAAGAAACGGCGGCGTCAACCGACGCCGCCTCTTAAACGGTACAGTGTTCTGTCCGCTTTATTCTGATTTACTGCTCCGGGGGGAAGTTGACGTTGGTGCGGCCGTCGTCTCCGGTCTTTGCGTACTGACGGAGCTCTTCCGCGTCGTCGCGGATGTCACGCAGGTAGCTTACTGCGCGGAGAAGGAGCAGCATGCCTTCATAAAGGAGCCTGTTTACAACTTCACCGATTATGAGCGTGCCGAGGAATGCAAGAAGTCCTGCTCCGAAACTGCCGGAACTGAACAGCATTACGATGGACAGTACTGCAATGAAGATGGTGAAGATTATGTAGAGGACCTTAAGGAAGGACTCCAGATAGAACTTGCGGAAATTAAGGAAGTCGTGGAGCTGGAGCAACTTGCCGCTGTAGTCGCGCCTATCCTTCTTTGCAAAGATGAAGTAGATGACTATGCCTGCGATGATAGCGATGATGAGAGCTATTATTCCGCCGGCGCCGAGGTTGGAAAGACTGATTCCCCTGGTATTGTAGGATGGGTAAGAATAACTGTACATATGATGCCTCCTGAATGATATATGCCCGGTCCTAGGGCCGGGCGGCTGTTTTATGTTAAATAAATAATATTCCATTCGTTAACAAACTTCAACCGCTTTATGGTACAATTAAGTTTAATCAAAAAGAGGTACTAAGGGCAAGGAGGACAGCATGCGCATCTTCGAAAAATCCGTAAAGCTCAACAACGTCTGCTACGACATCCGCGGTCCGGTAATGGACGAGGCCGGCCGCATGGAAGCAGAAGGCGTAAAGATATTAAAGCTCAACATAGGCAACCCGGCAACGTTCGGATTCCGCGCGCCCCAGCACCTGGTGGACATCATGTCCTCCAACCTGGACAAGACCGAAGGCTACTCGGATTCCCGCGGACTGCTTTCCGCAAGGCAGGCCATAGTTGAATACGATAAAAAGAAGGGCATAGAAGGCGTAGAGGTAACGGATGTCTACACCGGCAACGGTGTGTCCGAGCTGATAACCCTGTCCATGCAGGGTCTTCTGGACTACGGCGACGAGATACTGGTACCCTCTCCGGACTATCCCTTGTGGACAGCCTCCGTATCTCTGGCCGGCGGCACCGCGGTACACTACATCTGCGACGAAAAGTCGAATTGGTACCCGGATCTTAAGGACATAGAACGCAAGATAACGCCGCGCACCAAGGGCATAGTAGTCATCAACCCCAACAACCCCACCGGCGCGCTATACCCGAAGGAGATCCTGGAGGGCATCGTTAAGATGGCGGAGCTCCACGACCTTATAATCTTTGCGGACGAGATCTACGACCGCCTTGTAATGGACGGCAAGAAGCACATATCCATAGCAAGCCTTACAAATAAGTGCCTCTGCATAACCTTCAACGGACTGTCCAAGAGCCACCTGGTGGCGGGCTACCGCGTAGGCTGGATGAGCATCTCCGGCGCCAAGCAGAACGCAAAAGGCTATCTGGAAGGCATAAACATGCTGTCCAACATGCGTCTGTGCTCCAACGTTCCCGCGCAGTCGCTGATCGCCCCGGCGCTTTCCATGGAGGAAGAGACCAAGGCGCTGGTAGTGCCCGGCGGGCGCGTCTACGAGCAGCGCAAGTGCATAGTGGATGCCATAAACAACATCCCCGGTCTGCACACCACAACTCCGGAGGCAGCGTTCTACTGCTTCCCCAAGATGGACGTTAAGAAGTTCCGCATCCACAACGACGAGCAGTTCGCACTGGACCTGCTGCACCGCCAGCACATACTGCTTACCCACGGCGGAGGCTTCCACTGGGAGCAGCCGGATCATTTCCGCATAGTGTTCCTGCCGGACGTAGAGGTCCTTTCGGAAGCTGCGCAGGCCATAGGACGTTTCTTCGACGGCTACAGACAGGCTGATCCCCTTTCCGATTACGGCGTAGATGAATAGCGTAGACCTTCTGCTGACAAAAATAGACAACATCGAGACGCCTGCGGGCGCGGCCCCGCTGATCGTAGGGACGATACTTTTTCTGGTACCCGCGATAATGTTCACGATACGCGGTATAACCGACAAGCGCGGCGTAATGTTCGCGATCCATGCCATATTTCTGGCATTCTGGGTGCGAGTCATAACCATAAACGCAGCCGGCTACCTGGATGCGCTGCAGGTCGCTCTGCGCGACCGGACCACCCTGATGGTCTCAGCTTTGGCGCTGGCAGGCTCCGTACTGCTGTGGTACATAGTGATCTGCCGCTTCTTCCCGAAAAAGGATTAGCAGGTAACCCCATATAAAAACATCATTTGCGCATAGCAACGCTAATGATGTTGACGGTAAAATGCACAACTGATAAAATGTTTTTGCAAATGTGCTGCCGCGTAGGCGGTCAGCTCGAAGCAATGTTACAGGAGTAACCGCTCCGGCACGATTGGGCGGTTACTTCTGTTTTTTACCCGCTTCATACCCCAGCATGAAGCAGGCTACGCAAACGCTAATTACTGTAAGCAGAGCTTCAACAGTCAGCATTGCTATCACTCCTTAGAGCCCTTGATTTTTAAGGGCTCTTTATGTATTATTAAGCCATGAAGACCATACTTATAACCGCCGGAGGAACCTCCGAGCCCATCGACAACATAAGAAGCATCACCAACACCGGCACTGGAGCGCTGGGCAGCCTTATCGCGGACGAGTTCGCGCGCAGGAGGAACGTGGAACGCATAGTGTACATCCACGGAAAGAACGCCGTCCTGCCAAAGACGCAGAAGGCAGTCTGCATAGAAGCCGCAAGCACGGACGCGCTGCAGAAAGCAGTCCGCGAAGCTTGCGCGCAGTACTCCCCGGACGCCATCATCCACAGCATGGCTGTAAGCGACTACAAGACCGGCGCAGTGGTAAAAGCGGAAGATCTGCTTAAGATAGCCCTTAAGATAGCCGGCACCGCCTCGCAGGATGAGCTGGACAAGCTGGCGTCGCAGGTAATAGAAGAGCGCAT
>JAFWVZ010000164.1 GCA_017523605.1 Bacillota bacterium
GTGCTGTTTCAGCGGCCGCACAGGCACGTTCATCAAGCTCCAGTCCGAAAAGATTCCGGCTGAGTATCTTCTCCGCGGTACAAGAGTCTTTTCTTCCATCAGCGATCCTTTCCTGACTGTTTATTATATACAAAAAACGCCGGAGTTTCCAGCGTCAGATAAGGTATCGTTCGGATAAAGACGATCGATCGGACTATAAAAAGAGATAATTTACGCCCCAAGCAGGGATCGCAGGATCCTTGCGGAGGAAAAGCCTGTAGTCCGGGCACATGGAAAGTACAGTTTGGGGGATGGCAAACAAGTCTTCCGTACGGTGATACGCGGCGATAAGCATCGCCGGTCTGAAGGTCTTTATCGTGTGCGCGGCGCCAAGCAGTGCATTATGCTCCGCGCCTTCTATGTCCATCTTTATGAAGTCCGCGCGGCGCCCGCTCAGGACGCTGTCCAGGCTGCGAAGCTGCGTCTCCCTGCCCTTCGGCTGATGGTCCGCGCCCCCGGCCTGCGTCTCGCGCGTTCCGCGGCCGCGGCCTTTTTCGAAGAAAGCCGTTCCGTCGCAGTCCCAGGCGGCAGCGTTGATGAGCTCAGCATTTTCAAGGCATGCCGGGGCTTCCGACAGTTTACGGAAGTTGCGCGGCTCAGGCTCGAAAGCAACTATCAGATCGCTACCGTTTCCCCGGATCTTTCTGAAAAGCCCGGCGGTATCCCCGGTATAAGCGCCGAGGTCCGCGAAAAGGGCAGCGCTTGTTCCCTCGCTCAGAAACAGCCTCCAGTTGTCTTCCTCCGGAGTGCTGCATTCCAGAAGAGGATCTATCCTGCCGCTCAGCTTGTACTCTATCACCTTGTCGAAGACCAGACGGCTCCGGTCATCCGCAAGTCTTTCGCGCACGGCGGCAAGCCTGTCCTTGTGCGCCTCGTAAAACGATTTGTCGAAGAGACCTTCGCCCGCCACCGGAAGATCCGGCGCGTAAAGATCCTGCTCCCTGCTGATGCGGACGATGTTCTCCAGCACTTCCGGCCTGTGCGAACCGAAGCACAGCACCACCGTCATGTTTCCGAAAGTCTCCTTAGCGGTGCGGTAATCCGTAACCTTAAGTCCCGCGAACTGCCTGTCCCTGACGAATCCGTCGGACGCAAAAACGCCGGATACCCGAATAGACCGGGCATCCAGCTCTTTTAAGATCTTTTCCGCCGCGTCGCCTGTACCGTAAAGCACTACCGGCTTAGCGGAGTTTTTAATTTCGTCCCACACTTTCTGCTGCCTGCTTAAGGCCGGCGCCGGCTATTTGCTGCTGTCCAGAGCCTGCCTGAGGCCTATGCAAAGCTGATCCGCGCAGGAAGTCGGCTTGGGACCGCAGGTGTTGCCCTTGAGTATGGACTCGATCTCTTCTACGGTCTTGCCGTCCACGAGCTTGGACACGGCCTTAAGATTGCCGTTGCATCCTCCGAGGAAATGCACGTTCCTTACGACGTTGCCTTCAAGCTCGAAGCTGATCATTCTGGGGCATACGCCCTGGGGCTGAAATGTATACTGCATGCTGCACCTCTCTGTCTGTTCATCTGCAAGCCGGCGTCCCGATCCCCGGGCGCACGGCAGCTGCTGTTTACTGTTTTACCGTCTGCTTACCGCCGGACGACCAGACGGCCGCCATGGCGTCGTCCTCGTACTGGCGCGTCCAGAGCCTGTAGTAATGGCCTTTCTTAGCCAGAAGCTCTTCGTGTCTGCCGCGCTCCACTATCTGTCCGTTGTCCACGACCAGTATTATGTCCGCGTTCCTTATGGTCGAGAGCCTGTGCGCTATCACTATGGACGTGCGGCCCTTTACCACCTTGTCTATTGCGGACTGTATCTTCTGCTCCGTAATGGTATCTACGGACGCGGTAGCTTCGTCCAGTATTATGATCTTAGGCTTGGCCAGTATGGCTCTTGCGAAGGATATAAGCTGCTTCTCGCCTGTGGACAGAAGGTCTCCGCCCTCGCCCACGTCCGTATCCAGACCGTCGTCCAGCTTCTCGATCAGACCTTCCGCGGACACCATCTTTATTGCCTCGGCTATCTCTTCGTCCGTCGCGTTCTCGTTGCCGTAGAGCAGGTTGTCCCTTATGGTCCCGGAGAACAGATGCGGAGTCTGCAGAACATAGCCAAGCGCAGAATGCAGCCACAGCTGCGACCTTTCGCGGTAGTCTCTGCCGTCTACCAGTATCTGCCCTTCCGTAGGCTCGTAGAAGCGGCAGATCAGGTTAGCCATGGTGGACTTGCCCGCTCCGGTCTCCCCAACTATGGCCACGTTGGTACCGAACGGTATCTTAAGGTCGAAGTCCTTAAGCACGTACTCGTCGGCTCCGGGGTACTTAAAGTCCACGTTCTTAAACTCTATGTCGCCCTTAAGGTCTTCCCAGTTCTCCTTCCTGGGAGCAAAGGCGTCGCCGTACTTTTCGATGACTTCCGGAGTGTCGTTAACGCTCGGAACGGTCTCCATCAGCTTGGTATATCTTTCTATGTTTACCTTGCCGTTTACGAACAGCGCAAGAGTCTCCACCAGCCAGCGCACCGGCTCCATAAGCCCCTGCGCGTAGCTCATGAACATGGAGAAGGTACCTACCTGTTCCTTTGCAAGGATGCCGCCCTTCCAGAGCACGAACGCCAGAGCGAACGATGCCGCCAGATCCGTTACGGACGCGAACACGCTCCTGTGCCTGGCCAGCTGAAGAGCCTTTCTGAACATGTTTGTGGTCTCGGAGCGGAAGTCCTCGTCTATGCGGTCCTCTATTACCAGAGACTTTATGGTCTTGGCTCCGGTTATGCCTTCGTTGAAGTTGCCCGTTATTTTGGAGTTGATCTCGCGGGTCTCTCTGCCCAGCTTGAACAGCTTACCGTAGAACAGGCTGAAGAACAGTGCTATTATAGGCACTATTATAAGGACCGCGCCGGTAAGCTTAACGTTTATGGACAGCATTATTACTATGGCGCCCACTATGTAGAACAGGAACTCCACGGTGTCCGATATCTGCTGGCTGAACAGGTTTCCTATCCTGCTGGTGTCGCTCATGGCGCGGGCGTGTATGTAGCCTACGCTGTTCTGACTGTAGTAGTCGAACGACAGCTCCTGCAGATGGGTAAACGCGTCGTTGCGCATGTCGCGGTTCATGGTGACTTCCGTGGATATCTGCACACGGATGTTTATGTAAGCCGTTATCGCAAACAGCGCCAGCATGGCTACGTAGAGTATTATGAATACCGGCAGCCCGTCCAGCGTTCCTTCAGTAACAAAGTGGTTGAGCGCGTACCTGTTGAACAGCGGACCAAGAAGGTCCAGTATTCCGCATGCCAGCGCGGACAGGCTTATGATCCACACCTGCTTGCTGAAGCGCTTAACCAGCGGGATCATCTTGGGGATGCCGAAGAAGCGCAGGCTGCCGTCTTTATTAGTCGTTTTCATGGCCTGCCTCCTTTCCTGCACCGGGATGAGTCTCGTCCAGACCCGACTGTATGTCGTATATGCGGTTGTAGATGCCGCCCGAAGTTCTGAGCTCGTCCGGGGTACCCTCTTCCGCTATCCTTCCGTTGTCCAGGACTATAACCTTATCCGCCTTGGAGAGCGTGGTGATCCTGTGGGAAATAAGTATTATCGTAGCCGATCCGAAGCGCTCCTCCAGAGCCCTGCGGACCTTGGCGTCCGTCTCCGTATCTACTGCGGACAGCGAATCGTCCAGCACCATTATGGGCGCGTTGGCGATAAGCGCTCTCGCAATTGCGGCGCGCTGCTTCTGTCCTCCGGAAAGCGTAACTCCGCGCTCTCCCACGAAGGTATCGTATCCCTTGGAGAAGTTCTCCACAGCCTCGTCCAGGCAGGCGGCCTTAGCGGCCTCCTTGACGTCTTCACGCGTAAGGCTTCTGGAGGAGATGCTAATGTTCTCCTGTATGGTCCGGGAGAACAGGAACGGCTCCTGGAGCACCATGGAAATGTTCTTCCTGAGGTGCTGAGTCTTTATACCGCGGATGTCCGTTCCGCCTATGCTTATGGTGCCGCAGCCCTCCGGCAGCGTGTACATCTTGTCCATGAGGAGCATGAGCGTGGACTTTCCGGAACCGGTGCCGCCGAGTATGCCCAGCGTGGAACCGGCCGGAATGGTAAAGCTTACGTCGTGCAGGACTTCGGAACTGCCTTCGTACGCGAAACTAACGTGGTCGAAGACTATGTCCCCGTCCATTGGGGCGTCCACGGAACCGGGAGCATCCTGCTCCACGGGCTCGTGCATTACGTGGCCTATCCTGTCCAGACAGACTCCGGCCTTGCTCATTTCGGAGATCATGCGGCCAAGCCTTCTTATCGGGAAGGAGAGCATGGAGTTGTAAGATATGAACGCCACGTACTCGCCGGCGGTTATCTTTCCGTTGACACAGAATACGCATCCTGCGATCAGGACCACCAGTATCTGCACCATGCTCAGAATGTGCTGCGTGGTGAAGAACCTGGCCATTATTCCGGCAAGCCTTACCCAAAGGCTGTTGTAGTGGTTGTTCTGCTCTATGAAGCGGTCCTTTTCCTTAGCTTCCTGAGCAAATGCACGCACCACGCGCATGCCTGTAAGGTTCTCCTGTATGCGCGCGGACACCTTGCCTTCCATCTCGTCGCACTCGCGGAAACCGCGCTCCATCTCCTTGCGGAAGATCAGAACGTACGCAAGTATGAACGGTATGGGTATTATGGCTATGAATGTAAGCCCTACGTTCATGGAGAACATGAAGAACAACGACAGGATTATCATTATGGATATCCTGACCACGGATACAAGCTGTTCCGCCACGAACTGACGGACCATCTCTACGTCCGAGGTGCAGCGCTGGATTATGTCGCCGGTGTGGTTCTTCATGTGCCACTCGTAGGGAAGATGCTCTATGTGATCGAACATGCTGTCGCGCATGCGGCGGACCAGAGTCTCGGCGCCCTTGTTGTTAAGCACCCTCTGAAGGTAGCCGGAGATGGCTCTTACA
>JAFWVZ010000165.1 GCA_017523605.1 Bacillota bacterium
CCTGTAAAACGCGGGCAGCCGGAAAGATACGGAGGACGGTCCTTCGCATCGGTCCGGTAATGACGGCAGATTTGTAAAAACGGCCGGAGGCATCACAGCCTCCGGTCTTTTAATGCGGAGGATCCGGCATAGCAGAGCGTTTGGTGTTTCATGCGGCCGTCCGTTGCGCCGGAACGATAATATACAACTTGTGCGTTATTTGCCCTTGTAGGACAGTGCCGCGAATGGTAAAATAAATTGGTTAAACGATACGGTGTCCCGGTGCCGCCAAGCATCGGGGTGAAAAGGGAAACAGGTGCAAATCCTGTGCGATCTCGTCACTGTAAGCGGGGAGCGCGGCTACAGGCCACTGGTCCGTCGGACCGGGAAGGCAGCCGCAAGCGCTTAGATCCGCAAGCCAGGAGACCTGCCGCAGTCGTTCAGGCGGGCGAAAGCCCGGGCCACGAGGAATTGGCTTGCCGCAGTTTTTTATTTGCAATGCCTCTGCCTCGCGGCAGAGGTTTTATGATTTCAGGAGAAGAACATCGATGAAACACAGAAAAATAATTGCTGTCATAATGTGTCTGGCGCTTGCGCTGTCCATGCTGGCAGGCTGCGGTACGCAAAACACAAATAACGTAGTTCCGGCAAACAACACCGTCCCGGAGAATTCTGCAGACAGCGGCAATACCGTTCCGGTACCCGCAGGTCCCACGGACGAAGAGCTCAGCAAACTTGCGGACATTACCAAGGCTAACGCCAAGGCCGTAGCCGCGGACAAGCTTAAGGAAGGGACCTACGACATAAAGGTGGCATCCGGTTCCGATCTGTTCAAGATACTCGAAAGCAAACTGGTAGTCGTAGGCGGAGTAATGCAGCTCGTCCTTAAAGTAGAAGGGAACATGTACAGCAAGATGTACGCCGGAAGCGCTGCAGAGGCGGCCTCGGCCGGAGGAGTGTCCGAAGGCGAAGTCGATGCCGACGGAAACACGACGTTCAGGATAATAGCGAAGTCCCTCAACGAGGTGCTTAACTGCTCCGCGTTCGCGGACGCCGCGGGAAAGTGGTACGACCGTACATTACTGGCTGATTCGGACACCCTTACCGCGGACGCTTTCAAGCCCATAGAGACCGCGGACGATACTCCCAAGAAGGAGGATACGCCTAAGAAAGACGACACCCCCAAGAAGGATGATACTCCCAAGGACGATCCCAAACCGGATGATCCTCCGGCAGTAGACCCCGATCCGGATAACCCTCCCGCAGTAGATCCGAACCCGGATAACCCACCGGCGGTAGACCCCGACCCGGATAACCCGCCCTCTGTCGACCCTGATCCGGATAATCCTCCTGCAGTCGACCCGACGCCGGACGATCCTAAGCCGGACGATCCTCCCGTGGAGGACGGACTTGCGGACGGCGATTACACTGTCAGCGTATCTTTCAGCGGCGGTACGGGCAAGGCAAGGATCCTTTCGCCGGCAACGCTGCATGTAAGCGGCGGAAGCATGACGGTAACAGTCCGGTGGTCCAGCCCGAATTATGATTACATGAAGGTCAACGGGACCAGATACAACAACCAGAACCCCGGAGGCAATTCTGTCTTCACGTTCTCGATCCCGGGCCTCGGACAGTCATTTACCGTAATAGGCGACACCACAGCCATGAGCACTCCTCATGAGATAGAGTACACGGTCCGCTTCGATCTGCAGTAAGATACAGAAAAAAGATAACTAGAACCTCCTCCAAAAGTATGTTCTAATGATCAAAACTCCCCTCCGGAAACAGAGGGGAGTTTTATATTGCAGATCGCAGCATCAAATGCGGGTCCGGCTGTGTTTCAGGGCATGCAAAAAGCCCCGCATTCGCAGCGGGGCTTTTAAGTCTTAGTCTGCTTTTCTGATTATTTCTTTTCCGAGCTTTTCCGCGAACGCTATCAGTTCCGCGCAGCGGCGGTTGCCGTGGCCGAAGGTATCGGTGCATATTATAAGGCTGTCGCAGCCCTTAAGGCATTCTATGGCTTCCTGCAGCGCGCCCTCGGATACTTCCGTGTAGGAGGGGACGCTTATCACCTTTGCCGCCAGGTCTTTTGCAACCTGGTAGTCTATGTCGTTTTCGGACAGAATGCCCGCCGCGAAAGGCACCAGCTGTTTCTGAAGGCTCCTGAAAGTATGCACTCCGGTGCCGCCTCCGCAAAGGACGAAGACTTTGGGTTCGCCTTCCACCCGGAGCATCTCCAGGCATCCGAAGAGGGGATTGTATGTTCCGTCCTTAAGGTCGTAGAGGTCGGTAACAAGGTCGTGCTTGAATATCTCCTCGGCGGAACCGTAGTGAGCTATGGTGTCGCCCTTTACGCACATTACGTAATCGGATACGCGCTCCGCCATGTCAAGTTCGTGCAGGGACATTACTACCGCGATGTTCTTCTCCTGGGCAAGTTTTCGCATTGTCCCAAGAAGTTCCAGCTTGTATCGCACGTCCAGGTAAGATGTGGGCTCGTCCAGGACTATTATCTGGGGCTGCTGGCAAATGGCGCGGGCAAGCAGGACTCTCTGGCGCTGTCCGTCGCTTATGCGGCGGTAGTCGCGGTCCTTAAGCTCCGTAATGTTTACCTTTGCCATTGTCTCGGATACTATGCGGCGGTCTTCGTCGGTAAGAATGCCGAGCCTTCCGGTGTGAGGGTAGCGGCCCGTAGCCACTACGTCTTCGCAGGTCATCATCTCCGTGCGGAGGCGCTGCGTAAGCACTACCGATACCTGCTTCGCGAGATCTCTGTTGGAAAGTGTGTCCAGCTCTTTATCTCCCACGTATACGGTACCTGCGATGGTCTTGAGATACTTTGTGAGAGTCTTGAGTATGGTGGA
>JAFWVZ010000166.1 GCA_017523605.1 Bacillota bacterium
CCTGAAGGTCCGCCAGCTTCTGCATCCTTATCTGTGTCTGTTCTGAAATGTCCTGGGCGCTCTGCGCTGCCCTGACCTGTTCGTTGTTGTTTTCCATGATCGTTTAATTACAAAATACCATAAACTTGGCAACTAAAAATTAGTTGCTATATTGCTGAAGTATCCGGGGATCGTTTGTTCCGGATCAATCCTTAATGATCTCCATTACCTGATAACGGAGCACCTGACCTTCGGAGGCGTCCTTGCTCTCGATCACGACTTCTACCTTGTCGCCGACCTTCTTGCCGATGAGGGCCTTGCCTACCGGGGATTCGTTGGAGATGCGGTCCTCTATGGGGTCCGCGTCCGTGATGCCTACGATCTTGTAGACGAAGGTCTCCTTAGTCTTAAGGTCCTTGATCTTAACGGAAAGGCCCAGGTTTACGTGCTCGCCGGTCATCTCCTCTTCCGCTACGATCTTGGCGTTGCGCATCATCGCTTCCAGCTTCTGGATGCGAGCCTCCAGTTCGGCCTGCTCTTCCTTGGCGGCATCGTATTCAGCGTTCTCGGAAAGGTCGCCGAAGGACCTTGCAACCTTAAGATGCTCGGTAACTTCCGGGCGCCTTACTGCTACCAAATAATCGTGCTCCTCTACGATCTTGTCGTAACCTTCTTGAGTGAAAAGAATTTCTTCTGCCATGATGTTCTCCTTCTTTTTTATTGACGCGCGGCGTTTTGCGGTCCCGCAGCGTCATTGGTTCCTTTATCTTTGAACGCCTGCCGTAAGGCCTGCGGCGTCGTTGATGTAACTTATCATCTGATCGGCGCTGAGCGCCGTGTTTACCTGTCTTCTCAGCTCCGTTGCTCCGCGCACGCCCTTGGTGTACCATCCGAAATGCTTGCGCATCTCCATTACCGCGGTGCGTTCGCCCTTTATCTGCCGGAGCAGTCCGAAATGCCTAAGCATTTCCGCGGATATCTCTTCCGCAGTCCTGAAACGCTTGCCGGCCATAGGATCCTGCCATTCCGCAAAGATCCAGGGGTTCCCCAGCGCAGCCCTTCCTATAAGGACTATGCGGCAGCCGGTCTTTTGTATCATTTCCCTGGCGTCTTCCGCCGAACATACGTCGCCGTTGCCTGCTACGGGGATGTTCAGAGCTGCTGCGATCTCTGCAACTGAATTCCAGTTCGCCTTGCCGCTGTAGTACTGTTCGCGTGTTCGACCGTGCACTGCCACCGCAGAAGCTCCTGCTCTTTCCATAAGCTTCGCGAAGCCCACGTAATCGTAGGGGGCGCTTCCGTCCGCCTGAACGCCGTACCGGCCTGCCTCCGCAGATCCGTCCGCTCCGGGCTTTCCGTAGAAGCCTATGCGCATCTTTACCGTTACGGGCTTGCCTCCGCCGTGCGATACGGCAGCTTCCACGCATCTGGCCGCGTTATCCGGATCCAGAAGCATAGCCGAGCCCTCGCCGTTCTTAACGACTTTGGGCACCGGGCAGCCCATGTTTATGTCCAGGAAAGCGTTTGGACGGTCCTTAAGCTTGTCTGCCGCGAAGGCTATCATGTCCGGCTCGCTGCCGAAGATCTGTATGCCCACGGGCCCTTCCGACGGGTCTATCGCAAGCAGCTCTTCCGTTCCGGGGCTCTTGTAGTAAAGACCCTTTGCGGAGACCATCTCCGTGCAGGAGAGCGCGGCGCCCTGCTTGCGGGCAAGCCTTCGGAACGCGGAATCGGAGATGCCGGCCAGAGGCGCAAGCGCCATGGGGCTGTCAAGCGAAAGCCCTAAATATTCCGTCATCTTTATGCCCTGCTCTTATTCCGCCTTCTCTTCCGGTCTTACTCTTTCGTCCGATTTGTTCTTTTCGTAGATGAGCAGCAGTCCCTCGAGCGTAAGCATCTTGTCCAGGACGTCTATGCAGTCCGAGTTGTCCTTGATAATGTACGCCATTCCGCCGGTGCCTATTACGGTTACCGGCTTATCGTTTCCGTAGGCCGCGTGGATCTCGTCCTTCATGCGCTTTACTATGTATTCAGCCATTCCTATGTGGCCGAACACCAGACCGGCCTGCATGCCTTCCGTTGTGTTGTGGCATATGGCCTTACGGGGCGTCTCGATCTCTACGCGAGGAAGCTTTGCCGTCTTTTCGAACAGTGCCTCGGAGCTTATCTTAAGTCCGGGGGCTATGGCGCCGCCCAGATACTCGTTCTTGTCCGATACCGCGCAGAACGTGGTTGCCGTACCGCAGTCGATTATGATA
>JAFWVZ010000167.1 GCA_017523605.1 Bacillota bacterium
CGGACAGTACTCGCACGCTCTGGGCGGAGACGCCAACCCGTCCGCGACCATCCAGACGCTGTATTCCCTTATCAGTTACAAGATGTTTCTTGACGGCAGGGGAAGCCTTCTGGTGTTCGGAGACTATTCAGAGCCGAGCGTCCCCAGACCGGAAAGGCCCGTGGACCCGGATCCAGGAGAGCAGGACGGCAGGGATCCCGGCGGGGAGACCGTACCTGCGAAAAACATAAGACCTTACCTTTACGGCGCGGTAGCCGCGGCAGCCGTGATCGCGTGCGCCGTTCTGGCTCTGCTTAAGAAACGCAGCTATAAATCATATCTGTTCGTGGTGTTGCTCGCTGCGGTAGCGGCAGTCTGCGTAACGTTCATAAACATCGAAAAGCCCTCGGACTACTACGGAAGACCGGACGACATAAAGGATCCCGTAAAGACCGAGATCATCATAGACGCGCACACCGTGGCGGGGGAAAAGTCCTACATACCTGAGGACGGAATAATACTTCCCCGCGCGGAAGTCATAATAGACAAAGGGCAGACCGCGTACGAGCAGCTCGTATCCGCGGTCAAAGCTCATTCCATCCACATAGAGATCACCGGCGGAAGCTACGTTGCCGGCATAGGCAACATCTACGAGCTGGACTTCGGCGATCTTTCCGGCTGGATGTACCGCGTAAACGGAGAGTTCGCCAGCGTGAACTGCAACGAATACGTGCTTAAGGAAGGGGACCTGGTGGAGTGGCTCTACACCAGGAACATCGGAAAAGACATAGGCAACGAGTACATGGGCGACTGAGCCCCGCGGCTCTCCGCGCCTTAGCTGATATAAGTAATACCAACCGTTTTGAGAAGCTTTAAGGACCACAACCCAATATCGGTATTCGTGTTCTACATCTTCGCGATAGTACCCGCGATGTTCTGCATCAACCCCGTGCTGATGTGCATATCGCTGGCGGGCGGAGTTTCTTTCCGTCTGGCAAAGGACGGCTTGGGCGCGCTTAAAAAGATGCTGCCTTTCTTTGCCTTTCCGTTGCTGGGCGTGATTTTAAATCCGCTGTTCGTCCACAAGGGTGTTACCCCTCTCTTCATACTCAACAACAATCCTGTAACGCTGGAGGCCGTTCTGTTCGGACTTACCCTGGGGGCGATGATCTGCTCCACGGTAATATGGTTCTCCAGCTTCAACAGCATAATGACTACGGACAAGCTGCTTTATGTCTTCGGCAGCGTGTCGCCGAAGATAGCACTTATACTTTCCATGACTCTGCGCTACATACCGCTCTACGGCCAGCAGATAAAGAAAGTGCGCCAGGCGCAGATCGTCACCGGCCTTTATAAAGAAGACAACGCGATAGACAAGATAAGAGGGGGCCTCAGGATAATGTCGGTAATGGTGTCCTGGGCCCTTGAGAACGGAATAATAACCGCAGACAGCATGTCTGCCCGCGGGTACGGGGCAGGAAGGCGGAGCCGGTTTACCATATTCGGCTGGAGGACTGCGGACGTGGCCCTGGCGGTCCTGTGCGCGGCGCTCGGAGTCGTTACCTCAGTCTGCATGGGCATAGGACATCTGGCATTCGAATGGTACCCGGAGATTGTCTCTCCCGGAATGTCCGCACCTGCCGTAACTGCCTACATAGCATACGCGCTGCTCTGCGCAATACCGACGGTACTTCAGATAAGGGAGGAAGCAAGGTGGAGATCCTTACAGTCCGAGATCTGAGTTTTAAATACAGCCTTGGCGACAAAGATGCCATAAGCGGCATCAGTTTCGGCGTGGAAGAAGGCGCGTTCGTCGCGGTCTGCGGCCCTACGGGGTGCGGAAAATCCACGCTGCTCCGCATGCTCAAAAAAGAGCTCATCCCCATGGGCGACATTAAGGGAGAGGTGCTGCTGGACGGTGTGCCGCTCTCCGAGATAGACGCAAGGACTTCGGCCTCCGCGGTAGGTTTTGTAATGCAGCGTCCGGAGCATCAGATAGTTACGGACAAGGTGTGGCACGAGCTCGCTTTCGGGCTAGAGAATCTCGGGCTTCCGCAGGACGTTATCAGGCGCAGGGTATCCGAGATCGCAAGCTATTTCGACATAGAAGACTGGTTCGAAAGAGACGTTGCGGATCTGTCCGGAGGGCAGAAGCAGCTGCTCAACTTGGCGTCGATAATGGTGATGCAGCCGAGGCTGCTGATACTGGACGAGCCTACCAGCCAGCTGGATCCGATAGCGGCTTCGGACTTCATCGCTACGGTCCGCAAGCTTAACACAGACATGGGACTGACGGTTATAATGGTGGAACATCGTCTGCAGGAAGTCATCCCGGCAGCCAGCATGCTTATGATAATGGATAAGGGCACTTTGCTGCACTACGGTCCGGCAAGGCAGGTCTGCGAGGAAGTATCGGACAGACCGGACCTTCTGGCGGCCATGCCAAGCACCGTAAGGCTGTTCAAGGCAATGGGCGGACAGGGCAGATGCCCGCTTACCATAGGAGAAGGCAGACGCTGGGTGGAAGGTTTCGGGTGCAAGGTGCAGCCGGACTTTAAAGCGTTTGATGCGGCCAGGGACGAAACTCCCGATAATGACGTGCCGGCGCTGGAATTCTCCGACGTGTGGTTCCGCTACGGAAGGGATCTTCACGACGTGCTCAGAGGCACTACCTTCAGCGTTGAACAGGGCGAGGTGTTCTGCATACTCGGAGGAAACGGAAGCGGCAAGACCACGTGTCTTGGAGCCGCGGCAGGCCTCAACAAGCCCTACAGCGGCACGGTAAAGGTGTTCGGAAAAAACGTCCGTGATTATAAGAACCAGACGCTGTACAGGAACTGTCTTACCATGCTTCCGCAGGACGTGCAGACAGTATTTCTTAAGAATACGGTACGCGAAGAGCTTAAGGACGCCGGCGAGAGCGCGGCGGCGCTTCCCTACGACATAGAAAGCCTTATGGACAAGCATCCCTACGATCTGTCCGGCGGCGAGCAGCAGCTGGTGGCTCTGGCAAAGGTCCTGGCTTCGCAGCCCAGAATACTGCTTCTGGACGAGCCCACAAAAGGCATAGATACATACAGTTCGGAGAGGATCAGCGGCATCCTAAGGTCGCTGGCGGAAGGCGGCATGACCATCGTGCTGGTGACCCACGACGTGGAATTCGCCTCACGCACGGCGGATCGCTGCGCCATGTTCTTCCGCGGCGAAGTAACGTCCGTAGGAAGGCCCAGGGAGTTCTTCTCCGAGAACAATTTCTACACCACCGCAGTCAACAGGATGACCCGCGGTTCCTTTAAGGGCTGCGTGACTCTGGAGGACGCCGTTTACGCGCTTAAGCTTCAGGATCAGGAGCTTTCCGCAGTCGAAGGATAGAACTTAATGGTAAGGATAAAGAACGAAAACTTAAGAAAGACGCTTCGCATAGTGGTGCCGTTCGTGCTGATACCGGCTGTGGTATTCGCGGGAGTTTTCGTGTTCAAGGAGAACATGTACGCCTGGATAACCGTAGCGTGTGTGATCCTTGCCCTTATCCTGTTCTACGCAAGCTTCGACAAAAAGATAGTAGGTACGCGCAGGATGGTGATCATTGCGGTAATGACCGCACTGTCGGTTATAGGCAGGGCTGTGTTCTCCGTGATACCGGCCTTTAAACCAATAACATCCATAGTTATCATTACAGCCATATGGATAGGTCCGGAGTCCGGATTCCTGGTAGGTTCGCTCACCGCGGTCATCTCCAACTTCCAGTTCGGTCAGGGACCGTGGACGCCTTTCCAGATGTTCGCCTGGGGCATGATAGGTCTTATTGCGGGTTATCTGGGAGATCCTCTTCGCAGGAGCCGCATTGCTCTTGCTGTATACGGAGCGTTTTCCGGCATAGCATATTCCATGATAATGGACATATGGACCGTTCTGTGGTACGGCGAGGGCTTTAAGTGGGAGCTGTACGCGGCCGCTCTGGCCACCGCGCTTCCGTATACCATGGGCTATGCGGTATCGAACGTTGTTTTCCTTCTCGTTCTGGGCAGACCCTTCGGGGAGAAGCTCCAGCGGGTAAAGATAAAATACGGAGTCTAACATGAAGTACTACATCTCTACCATTTCCGACGTTGTCGACGAAGCGGACGACAACGGCTGGGAGACCATCAGCTACGTGGACCGCACCGCACCCATCGCGCAGCAATACGGCATGGGTCTGGAGATAGCGGAGTTCTGCATTTCGGAGAACATGGACGACAAGTTCGACGAAGTGCTGCCGCACGTGGAATATAACGCCGCCGCGGTAAAGGACAAGTCCCTGCACGCACCGTACAACGAGCTCTTCCCAATGGCGATAGACAAGAAAGTCGCTGCCGTTGCGTGGGACCGCTATGACAAGACCGTGGAATACTGCGTGCGCTTCGGCGCGGACAAGATGGTAGTCCACGCTAATTTCTACGACGAGATATACTACTCCTCCTGGTTCACCGCCAAACACGTGGAGTTCTGGAAGCGCTTCCTTGCGGAGCACCCGCAGAACATTACGATCTGCGTGGAAAACGTTACGGAAAACGACCCGGAGCTTATACTGGGAATAATCCGCGGAGTGGACGATCCGCGCCTTAAGATGTGCCTGGACGTGGGTCATGCCAACCTATCTCCGATCGCTCCCATAGACTGGCTGAGGGTCTGCGCGCCGTATATTTCGCACTACCACATACACAACAACTTCGGCGCTCCAAAGGAGGGCAGGCGCAGCTGGGGCGACAGGCATCTGGCTCTGGGCAACGGAAACATAGACATGAAGGCGCTGCTGGATCTTGCGGAAGAGCTTACACCGGATGCGACGGCGGCCATAGAAAGCTACGCTCCGGAGGAGAGCGCACAGTGGCTTAAGGATAACGGATTCATATAAGGGATAGTAACAGCAGCGAAAGCCGGGCGGGAACGTCCGGCTTGACTATTTGTTATCATTGTTCTACAATATAAACGGCGGGTGGAAATATAATGACGCCCGCGTTTTAATGAGGAGGAATCTTATGAAAAAAGTATTAGCGATCGTTCTGGTGCTTTGCATGGTGATAGGTCTTGCTGCC
>JAFWVZ010000168.1 GCA_017523605.1 Bacillota bacterium
GGGCGAAGCGGCCTTCGACGAGCCGGCAGCCCGGGTAGTACCGGTAGAAGAAGCCTCCGATTACCTGGAGTTCAAGAGCTGGTCCTCGCGCCGAACGGCCATAGGCGTAATGCTCTGCATACTGTCACCGGTGCTCCTGATCTTCCTTGCAGGCGCAAGCGAGACCGGTCTCCTTAAGATAAAGGACGCCGTGGCAGCCGGAATAGGCGTGCCGGTGATCCTTATAATGGTAGGATGCGCCGTGGCGATCTTCATCACCACATTCCTTAAGGGCGAACGCTTCAGATACATAGAAGAAGAACCCATCGAGACGGCCTACGGAGTAAGCGGCATAGCCAAAGAGCGCCGCGAGCGTTTCCGCGGAGCGTTCGGTACCCAGCTGACTGTCGGCATAGTGCTCTGTGTTCTGGCCGCCGTACCCGTTACCATGGCATCGCTGTTCAACTACAGCGAAAGGATAGAGATCATAGGAACCATCGCGGTATGCGTGCTGCTGATAATGATAGCCGTAGGCGTTCTGCTGATAGTGCGCAGCTGCATCATCTGGGGCGGTTTTAAGGCGCTGCTGGAAGAGGGGGACTACACCCGCGAGGAAAAAGCCGAAAGCAAGCGCGACGGAGTTATCGCCGGGGCGTACTGGCTGGTCGTTACCGCGGCGTTCCTGGCCATAAGCTTCCTCAGCGGCTGGGACCGCAGCTGGATAATCTGGCCTGTGGCGGGCGTGCTGTTCGCAGTGGTGATAAGCATAGCAAGGGCGCTGCGCAAAAGGCCGTAACAAGCGGACGGACCGCGTTCAGGACCGTAAGCTGCGCAGAAGCGGACGGACCGCGTTCAGGACCGTAAATGCCTGAAATTTCAACCATCTTTAAAGCAATGAGCGCTTGGCAACTAAACTTCAGTTGCTTGATCAATAACAAAACAAAAGACCGGATCCTGTGTGTTCCGGTCTTTTTTCGTTATGCGCGATCAGCTTATACGCCTCTATTCCGCCCTCGAAATGTAATCGCGGATAGTCTCCACCATGCGCTTGTTCTGCAGCCCTGCCTCCACCTCGGCCATGTCCACTATGCGGCCGGACAGTATGCCCTGGATCAGCGCCTCAGCGTACAGCACCTCTCGCGTGTTGGGGACTTTAAGATAGCCGAGGATGTCGATGTTCATCTTTTTGTTGATACCTTCTATCATCCCGGTGTAGAACGTGCTGTCCTCTCCCAGGAGCTCGCCCATCTTTTCCAGATACTCAAAGCCCTTTTCCACGTCCGCCAGGTACATAGGCCTTCGGTCTACCGGCATCACGTTTCCGCCGTTAAGCAGCTTGTCTGCCGTTGTGCCCAGCGCTTTGCAAAGCTCCGGCAGAAGTCCCGTGTCCGGCAGGGTCTCGCCTGTCTCCCACTTGGAGACCGCCTGGAACGAGATGTTCAGTTTGTCTGCAAGCTCCTTCTGAGTCATTCCGGCGCTCTTGCGCAGATGCTGGATGTAATTTCCTATTTTAAGATTGTCCATTGTTACTCCCTCCTTGCTGTAAGGTCTCTGAAGACCAATCCGACTTCCTCTTCCTTGTCGGAGACGTATCTGCATCTGTAGACCGGCGCGTCGCCCGGCTCCACGCAGGAAATGACCAGTTCGCCTGTCTCCCCGAGCTGCTTTTCCAGAGCCCGGAAGTCGCGCTCGGCAAGCATCTGCCGCCTTCCGCAGTACGAGGTATATATGATGACGCATTTTTTGAGCAACGCTTCCGCGGCGAACGCGCCGTCCGGATCCTTGTCCTTCAGCCGAACTATCTGATGTATCTCTGAAACAGGGACGACCAGATCCGGAATGTTTCCGTATCCGATGCTGCTCAGTCTGTATTCGAACTTCATGATTCCGGCACCTCCTTTTCTGTTTTGATCTGTTTTGCCGCGCCGCGGTTAAAATGGTCCGCTGCGCCGCTGCTTTGCTGTTTGTCCTTTGTCTGAAGTTGTTTCTTTCGCGGTCCGCAATTAGATGATATAACAATGCCGCGGATCCGTAAATAACTAGAAAATTGATTATATTCTATTTACGGTTGATTTTTGCGCCGTAAAAAAGACCGGGCCCCGGGGCTCCGGCCTTGTTTATTCTCTATATTTGTTCCTGCTCCGCTTTGCCGCGGCGAATGCGGAAGAACAGCGCCGCAAGCAGATACCCTATCACAACGCCCAAGGTGTTAAGGATCAGGTCGTCCACGTCGAAGACGCCCCTGTTGGTAATGTATTCCACCGCCTCTATAAGCAGGGACGATCCGAAGCCTATCAGCGCGGACACCCATAGTTTCCTTCTGCCTGTCTTAAGGAACACGCCGTACGGCAGGAACAGCACAATGTTCAGAAGCGCCTGCCAGAAATACCAGCTGAGCCTGCGGCGGGTGTAATAGATAAGGTCGCGGAAAGGCACCAGATTTACTCCGCTGCTGTACTCGGCGGGCACGAAGGAAGGGTTGAGTATGGTCTCGCCTATTACAAAACCCGCGTACGCGGCAAACAGCGTCCAGTAGACCGTCTTTGCGAGCGTGGATCTGCGGGCAAGGCAAACTATGAGCGCTATGACCGCTAGGACCGCCGCCGGAATGACGCCGGGCATTATCTGGTTTATAAGGAAATTAAGTACTCGGGTCAAGTCCTTTGGGCTCCCTTCTGCAATACAAGAATAATATAGGCAGACGCCCTCTTTGTCAAACGAAAAGACCGGAACCGTAAGGCTCCGGTCTTCGTTTTCTGCATTTGTGCCCCGCGCTGTCCGGGGCTTTTCCGCCTTAAACGCCGTATGCTGCA
>JAFWVZ010000169.1 GCA_017523605.1 Bacillota bacterium
AAAAGTACACCGGCTTCGCGTTCGGCATGGGCGTGGAGCGCATAGCCATGCTCAAGTACGAGCTGGACGACATACGTCTTCTCTACGAGAACGACATACGCTTCATAGAGCAGTTCAAGTAAGGAGGCAGCAGAATGTTAGTACCTATCAGATGGCTTAAAGATTATACAGACGTTAACGTGGACGCGGACGAATTCGTGCGCAGGATGGTGCTCTCCGGATCCAACCTGGAGACGGTGGAACATTTCGGCGAGGGCATAGAAGGCGTAGTGATCGGCCGCATCTCAAAGATAGAAAAGCACCCCAACGCGGACAAGCTGCTGGTGTGCCTTATAGACGTGGGCAAAGCCGAGCCCGTACAGATAGTTACCGGCGCGCACAACATCTTCGAGGGCGCTCTGGTCCCTGTCTGCCTGGACGGATCGCACATCCCCGGACCGCTGCACGGACAGCCCAAGGTGGAAGGCGGCGTTACCATACACGCCGGCCAGCTTCGCGGAGCCGATTCCTTCGGAATGCTCTGCAGCTGCTCGGAGCTTGGCTTCGACGACAAGGTGGTTCCGGTCGTAAGCCGCGAAGGAATATGGATACTTCCGGATGAGTTTACGCCCGGTCAGGACATAGTGGAAGCCATGGGACTTAAAGAGACCGTGGTAGACTTCGAGATAACCCCCAACAGACCGGACTGTCTGTCCATGCTGGGCATGGCCAGAGAGGCTTCCGCAACGTTCGGGACTCCGCTCAGATATCCGGACACTGAGTGCAAAAAGGTGGCTCCGGAAAAGAGCGAAGACTACATAAAGATAAGCATAAACAGACCCGACCTCTGCAAGCGCTACTGCGGCAGAGTCATAAAAGACATAAAGGTGGAGCAGAGCCCCTGGTGGCTGCAGCGCTGCCTGATCTTCTCCGGCCAGAGACCTATCAACAACATAGTGGACATCACCAACTTCGTAATGCTGGAGTACGGCCAGCCGCTGCACGCGTTCGACATCCGCACCGTGCGCGGTTCCCACATAATCGTGGAAACCGCGGCTGACGGCGAAAAGTTCACCACTCTGGACGGAAACGAGAGAACGCTTACAAGCTCCATGCTCATGATAAAGGACGAAGGTGGTCCCACTGCCGTAGCCGGAGTCATGGGTGGTCTTGCCTCCGAGATAGAGGAAGGCACCAACATGGTACTGGTGGAATCCGCCAACTTCCTTGGAGACAGCGTGCGCCGCACTTCCAAGGCGCTGGGCCTTAGGACCGAGGCTTCCGGAAGGTTCGAGAAGGGCATAGATCCCAACCTTGCCAAGGACGCCTGCGACAGGTTCTGCTACCTTGTGGAACAGCTAGGAGCAGGAACTGTGCTTACCGGAGACGTGGACGTATATCCAAATGTTGAAGAGCCCGTTACCATAGACATACGCGCAAGCCGCATGAACAAGCTGATGGGCGTGGAGATCTCCGCCGAGCAGATGTGCGCGTACCTTAACGCTCTGGAGATAAAGACTTCCGTAAACGGAGACATCATTACCGTGACCGCTCC
>JAFWVZ010000170.1 GCA_017523605.1 Bacillota bacterium
ACCATAGCGGGCCTTACGGTGCGTGACGGCGAGGGTGTAAAGAAGCTGGACGACGTAGGATTCATTGCCTTCGGCGGAGAGATACTGGGAATAGCCGGAATTGCAGGCAGCGGCCAGAAGGAACTTCTGGAAGCTGTTGCAGGCCTTCGCAAGATAGAAAGCGGTTCCATAATCTACACACCGGAAGGCAAGTCTCCGGCGGAGCTCGTAGGCAAGACTCCCATGGAGATCAAGGACGCCGGCGTGGCTCTGGCCTTCGTGCCGGAGGACCGTCTGGGCATGGGCCTTGTAGGCGGCATGGGCATGACAGGCAACATGCTTCTAAGGTCCTGGCACAAGAACAAGGGCATATTCGTGGACAGAAAAGCTCCGGAAAAGCTGGCAGCGGACGTAATGGAAAAGCTGGAGGTAGTAACTCCGGGCATCTACTACCCGGTGCGCAAGCTCTCCGGCGGAAACGTCCAGAAGGTGCTTGTAGGAAGAGAGATAGCGTCTGCTCCGTCGGTGCTGATGAGCGCCTACGCGGTCCGCGGACTGGACATAAACACTTCGTATACGATATACAACCTGATGTGTCAGCAGAAGGAGAAGGGCGTGGCGGTAATATTCGTCGGTGAGGACCTGGACGTGCTGCTTGAGCTCTGCGACCGCATACTCGTTCTGTGCGGCGGAAAGGTCTCCGGCGTTGTGGACGCAAGGACGGCCACCAAGGAACAGCTGGGACTTCTGATGACGTCCGTAGGCGGAAAGGAGGCAAACTGATGCACGGAAAGACTCCTTTCGTAAGGCTCACCAAGCGTGAGAACATGCCTAAGGGCAAGGTGTGGATGATACGTTTCGGCTCGTTCATTTTCGCGCTGATAATAGGCATGTTGATATTCGCCGTAGTCGGAGCCCATCCTATAAGCGCATATGCTTCCATAATCAAGGGCGCGCTGGGCAGGATCACCGGAATACGCCAGACAGTGCGCGACGCCATTCCTCTTCTGGGAACGGCTCTTGCTCTTGCGCCTTGCTTTAAGATGCGCTACTGGAACATAGGCGCGGAAGGCCAGATAACCATAGGCGCAGTGGCCGCAACGTTCTTCGCGGTGCACTTCAAGACCATGCCCGCCGTGGCTCTGCTGCTTATAATGGCCGTGGCCGGAATAGTCCTGGGCGGCGTGTGGGCGCTGATCCCGGCGATCTTCAAGTCCCGCTGGGGCACCAACGAAACGCTTTTCACCCTTATGATGAACTACATAGGCATAGGCATAGCGGCCTGGCTGGTGGGCGGCCCGTGGGAGGGCAAGCCCGGAAGCCAGATCATGCCCGTGTTTACCCGCAACGCAATGCTTCCCAAGGTGCTTGGGATCAACTGCGGATGGATAGTGGTGATCGTGCTTACCGTGCTGATGTTCGTATACATGCGCTATACCAAGCACGGCTACGAGGTGCACGTTCTTGGCGAGTCCGAGAACACCGCCAGATACGCCGGCATGAACGTGCCTAAGATAATAATGCGCACGGCGGCTCTGTCCGGAGCCATCTGCGGACTGGTTGGATTCCTGGTCGTAAGCGACACGGACGGAACTCTGTACGCGGACGTTGCCGGAGGCGCGGGATTCACCGCCATAACGGTCTGCTGGCTGGCCCAGCTGAACCCCTTCGCCATGATAGTGATAGCTCTGATGCTTTCGGTGCTCTCCAAGGGCGCAAGCACGCTTCAGAGCGCCATGGGCATCCCGGCTTCCATAACGGACATCCTGACGGGAATAATCCTGCTGTCCATGCTGGGCTGCGAGTTCTTCATAAACTACAAGATGCATTTCCGCAAGTCAGCTGAGAAGGAGGCCGCGTAATGGGTGCTTTGGATTTCATAGTAGCCCTGATAAGGGCGGCCGTGTTCAACGGCACTCCGCTGATGTACGGAACATCCGGAGAGATACTTACCGAAAAGGCGGGCAACCTGAACCTGGGCGTGGAAGGCCTGATGTTCATGGGCGGCGCGTTCGGTCTGCTGGGCGCTTTC
>JAFWVZ010000171.1 GCA_017523605.1 Bacillota bacterium
ATCCAGATGGCTCAGCAGGCATACGACAAGGCTCAGGAAGCCATGAAGAACCTCGACTGGGCAGCATACGGCCAGTACATGCAGCAGCTTTCGGACATCCTTACTCAGCTGGCCGGAAACAAAGGAGAATAAGTAATGGAAAAGGGAGATATGCTTTTCTGCATTCCGCCCTCGGATCACGGTATAGATAGAATAAAAGCGATACTTGCGGCACATCCGGAGGTAGCTTTTGTCTCGCTGGTCGGGGCGGACATCTACGGCAACCACACAGACGAAAAGATCCCCGTAAAGATCTTTACGGAAGACGTCGAAGGTCTTCTTCGCGAGGGCGTCCAGACGGACGGCTCTTCTGTTCAGCTGCCGCTGATAGCGGATATCTCCAACGCTAAGGTAACTCTTATACCGGACCTTTCCGTAAACTGGTACGTGGATTACAACGAGGATCTTGTAAGGTTTTCCGGCAAGGGCCGCAGGCCAGTAGGGACTCTACGCATACCTGCGCATCTGGTCCACAACGGCACCATGGAAGTTGGTTCCAGAGCCATCCTGCGCGACGCCGTGGACACCTTTAAGAGAGACCTTGTTTCCCTTATAAAAAAGCACCCCTACGTTCTGGAGCACCTTCCGCTGGAAAGCGCGGAGGATATTTCCGAGGTTCTGCTTACCTCCGCCACGGAGCTGGAGTTCTATGTAAAGACCCCTCACGAGGTGGCGGACCGCGACAGGCTCCACACTTCGCAGGAGCTTAAGGAGCAGTACTGGAAGCGTACCATAGGTCCCGTAAGGAGCGCGCTGGAGGAAACTCTGCTTCTTCTGGACAAGTACGGCTTCGGCGTGGAGATGGGCCATAAGGAAGTGGGCGGCGTAAAGCCGGAGATGGTGGAAGGCGGAGATTTTTCGCACATAATGGAGCAGCTGGAGATCGACTGGAAGTACGCCGATCCCATGCAGGCCGCGGATAACGACCGGATGGTCCGCTATCTTGTGCGCGACGTTTTCCGTCAGTACGGACTGGACGTAACGTTCATGGCAAAGCCTGTGGACGGCGTTGCTGGCTCCGGCAAGCACACCCATCTGGGTGCCGCTGTAAGGCTTAAAAACGGCTCTGTAAAGAGTCTTTTCGCCCCCAAGGATCCATATGCCGACTACTTAAGTCCCATCGGTTACGGGGCGCTTATGGGCCTTCTTAAGAACTACGAGATAATCAATCCCATAGCCAATCCTACCACGGATGCCATCAACAGGCTCAAGCCCGGATTCGAGGCGCCTGTAAGCATAGTAACAAGTCTCGGAAACGACGTACTTACACCCTCCAGGAACCGCAGCGTTCTGGCATGTGTGATCCGCGACCCGGAAAAGCCGCTGGGCACTCGTTTCGAGCTTCGTTCGCCCAACCCCAGGAGCAACACTCATCTGGTGCTGGCAGCAAGTCTCATGGCGATGCTGGACGGCATAAAGGCCGTACTGGAGGCAGGAAAGGGTCCCGGAGAACTGGAGGCGTCCCTGTCCAAGGATGCGGAGGCGGATGATTTCTACCTGGAGACAGGCAGGATGTACCGCTCGGAGGTCAACATCTTCGAGGACTACTCCGCGGATGAACGCAACAGGATATTCGGAAGAACGCCCGCCACTGCGTGGGAGAACATAAACGCTTTCGACGCCTACCCGGAAAAAGCCAGGGTGCTCTTCCACGATTCCGTGTTCAGCACGGTGGATCTTGCGTCGTTTAAGGCAGCGGCGCTGGACAGTTGGGTACGCGAGCTGCACGACCGCATAGTTCCGGAGCTTCGGGACAGGGTAAGGCGCTGCGTAATGCTCCACGACCCCGCGGACTGCACGGATCTGGACGAGGAACGCTTTGCCGCGGTACGCAGCATGGCCTGCGAGATAGCCCGCGACAGCAGCATGCGCATATCCCTGCTCACCAGGCTCTCCAGAGCGCTCGAGGACAAGGATTACAAGGCGGCTTCGGACCTGCAGCTCCTTACCATGGAAAAGGTACAGGCGCTGGAGGCCGTATACGCGGAGTACTGCAGGAACATAATATAAGTTATTAAGGATATTGTATCAGGGGCGGTCTGCTTGCAGGCCGTCCTGTAATTTGTAAACGGGCAGCCGTCTGGCTGTGGAAGAGGAAGATATGCTGGCATTTGTAAGCGGCGCGAGCCGCGGAATAGGCGCTGCCTGCGCGGTGGAACTTGCCAAAGAAGGATTCGACGTCGTCATTAACTGCAGGAGCAATGCTTCCGCGGCGGAGGGCGTTGCGGCAAAGGTAAGGGCCCTCGGAAGAAAAGCGTACGTTAAGTGCTTCGACGTTTCGGACGCGGCCGCGGCGGAAAAGGCCTGCGCGGAAGTGCTTAAGGAATGCGGCCCGGTGGACGTGCTTGTAAACAACGCAGGCGTAAGCATAAGCGGACTTGTCCAGGACATGTCTGCGGATCAGTGGGACACGCTTTTAGGCGTAAATCTTAAGGGCATGTTCAACCTTTGCAGATGCATCGTTCCGTCCATGGTATCGCGCAAGAAGGGTTGCATCGTAAACATTTCTTCCATGTGGGGCCAGACCGGTGCGTCGTTCGAGTCCGTTTACTCCGCAAGCAAAGGCGGCGTGGACGCCTTTACCAAGGCTCTGGCCAAGGAGCTTGGTCCTTCCGGCATACGCGTTAACGCAGTTTCCCCCGGATGCATCCTTACGGACATGTGCGCCGGCTACAGCGAACAGGACCTTAAGGATCTTGCCGAGCAGACAGCCATCGGCCGCAACGGAACACCTCAGGACATAGCTAACGCCGTAGCGTTCCTCGCCTCGGAAAAGGCCTCATTCATAACCGGCCAGATCCTGGGTGTAAACGGCGGCATGGTGATCTGAGCAGCGAGCCTGCCAACGATATAAGGAATAAAAAAGCGGAGCAGTAAAGCTCCGCTTTTGTGTTGAAATATCTGTACCGTTTTTGCCAAAGATTTGTAGTATTACGACCGCAGATAAGCCACTCGCGGTCGTTCATTTCGACCCAAAGGGCTGACCGCATCTGCGGCAGCACCTCTCAATTAATATATATCACATTTAAGGCCTAAATTCAACGGTCTAGTTCGTTCCCCTGTAGATGTACTCTTCGCCCAGGAACTCCCTGATCGCTTTCATGGCCTCCTGCGCTCTGGTAACGTTTCCGGACTTCTTAAGTATCTCGTTTGCCGCTATCTCGTCGTTGTCCATAAGCGGGATGATGCAGAAGCGGTACTTGCCGCCGGAGGAGTATCTGTCCACGTAGGTGGGGATGGCGCTTATGTCCTTGTAGGTAACTTCGCCGGTCTCCTTGTTGTAGACCAGATCCACGTTTGCTATGAAGCCTCTTTCCGTCCAGCGGGCGGCTCTGCTCTCGGCGGCGCTGCCTCCGCGCAGGGTCTCGTATCTCTGGTTGGATACGAAGTTGCCCATGGAGTAGAATACCGGCACGGTCTTGGTCCAGTGCGTGGGCTTGGGTTCCGGTTCAGGCTGTGGTTCGGGTTCCGGCTCCGGCTCGGGCTGCGGTTCTTCTTTTATAAGGCCGAAGGCCTTGCGAAGACGGATGATCCAGCTTTCCTTCTCCTCTACTACCGGTTCTGGTTCGGGTTCGGGCTGAGGTTCGGGTTCGGGCTCCGGCGGATAGGGGACTTCCACCTCGATCGTTTCGATCGGCTGCATTATGTGCGGGTGCGAAGCGAATATGATGTCCGCTCCTGCCTCGGCGCACTTTTTAGCAAGATCCTTATCCACCTGGTCCGGGGTGGACTTGTATTCCGTGCCCCAGTGGAAGTAGCAGACTATGAGCTCCGCGCCGTTGTCCTTGCACCACTGGATCTCCTTAAGGATGTTCTCTTCGTGCTCCTTGTAGATCTTTCCGTTATCGTAGCGGAAACTGTTGATGTAGTCCGGCGCGTTCTTGTCCATGGTGGAGCCGTTCATGGTGCGGCTGCCGTTTACTATGCGGGTCTCGTAAGTAAAGGCCACGAAGCCTATCTTTACGCCGTTCACTTCCTTTATTGCCGACCTTGGATCGTTGGTATCTGTCCTTGTTCCGACTACGGTGTCGAAGCCTGCTTCGCGCAGTACCTTAACGGTGTTGAGCGCTCCGGGAAGACCGGTGTCCAGCATGTGGTTGTTGGATGTAAAGGCTACGTCTATGCCTGCGTCGAACACGTTCTTGGCCAGTATCTCCGGCGCGTTGAAGCGCGGATATCCGTCGTACGGCTTCTTTCCGGAGAAGGTGGTCTCGAAGTTGCCCAGCGTTACGTCCGCGTCCTTAAGATACTTGTCCACGTACACGTAGTTGTCGGAAAAATCGTAGGTCCCGTCGCCCTGTTCCGCGCCCACTATGTTGCGGCCGTGGGTCATTATGTCGCCCACGCAGCGTATGCGCAGCGGAAACTCCGTCTGGACCTTTGGCGGATCCGGTTCTGCGGTATTGTTTACCGGAACTTCGTTCTCCGCGGGCTTGGAGGGCAGGGGCCAGAACAGCAGTCCTGCCAGCACTACCGCGCACACCACGAACAGGGACAGGATGAATCTACCCCATTTTATCCGGACTTTTTTCTTTTTCTTTTTGTCGCTTCTCATGTTTTGCTGCCGGACGGCGCCGGCGTGTCTTTAGTTTACTGCTTCAACGCAGGCTACTGCTTCGGGGAACTGCTCTCTGAGTATGGACTCTATTCCGCCCTTGACGGTGGCCTGAGCGTGCGGGCATCCTGCGCAGTGTCCCTGCAGCTTTACGTAGACGGTCTTGTCTGCTTCGTCGTAGTCCACGAACTCTACGTCGCCGCCGTCCCTCTGAAGGAAGGGCCTTATCTGCTCAAGTATGCTGATGATCTGTTCTTTCATTTCTTTCTCCTTTTATTTTTGCTTTCTGAACTGATATCGATCTGATGATGCGATCGCTGATCGTTATTGATGTAATTGATGTTTTCTCCGGACGGCGCTGTACCGGTCCGCATGGCATCAGTTGCCGCCGGCAGG
>JAFWVZ010000172.1 GCA_017523605.1 Bacillota bacterium
AGCAGCGGCGCGGAAAGGGCTCCCACAAAGTAGCTCCATGTCTTCTCGTCGCGGTCCAGCTTGCTTACGACCTTAAAGATCAGGCCGCAGCACACACCCATGAGTATGCGCATGCCCACGCACAGGATGACGGTGCTTACCGGGTTGTTCTGGAAGAAGAACGCTGTCATTCCTCCGGCGCCGGAGATGGCGTCCCAAAGGCTGAAGAGCCCGAATACTCCTCCGAGTATGGCGCCTGTAAGCGGCCCCATGAGCATTGCTCCGATGGCTATCGGCAGCGTAAGGAAGCTCATGTTGAGCGGACCGATGGGAACTCTTCCCAGACCGAGCACTCTCATTACCACCTGAATGGCTATGAGAAGCGCCAATTGGGCGAGGAACCTGGTGTTCACCCTCTTTGTTGTCTTTTCCATTATTGATTTCCTCCTTATTACCTCTCCCTTGCGGGATGCTGTATAATCAAGTTAATTATAAGAAAAACCGCGGACTTGTCAATAATACACGACTGTCCGCGGTTCTGAATTTTATGTGAAGTTTTTACCGGGAGATGCAGGCTTCTCCTGTACGCCATTTACAGTGCGTCCACCCCGCCGCTGTCAGCATCCGGGCAGCAGACGAAGGTGTGGCCTCTCATCAGCTCCAGCGGGCTTCCGTCCGCCTTCTTAAGAGTCAGGCCCTTGCCTTCTGCCAGCGCCCACTCGATGTCTATCATCTTGCCTTCGCAAATGTAGACGCCCTTGCCGCCGGTCATATCTGCCAGAAGCGTGCCGCCTCCGTCCGGACCGCGCCTGTACTTTGTGTGCAGGACCAGAACGTTCTTTACGGATACCTGTTCGCCGGTGTTGCCGTCGATGAACTTGTCTCCGTGCTCGCTGATCAGGTATTTTTTGCTTGCGCTGTCGTAATCGAACAGCGTTACCTTCTTGGAGTTCATGTGCACCGTGACCGCGGAAGCGGCTGTACCGCCTGCAGTCTGGGCCTCTTCGGTGAACTTAAGGGCTGTGTCGAATCCATCCTCGTGGACCTTGCGGAAATCCGTCTCCGCAAATCCGTTAACGAAACGCTCGCCGGTCATGAACATCGTATGTTCGTAAGCATAGCCGGCGGCCTTTCTCTCCTGATCGCGGTAGAAGATGTTGGTGTAGCCCATGCCGTTGATATGATCAACGTGTCTGGACTTGATCTGCGCATTGGCGGTATTGCTGCCGCCGACAGATATGTACAGGGAATCGAATGCCAGCGCCCAGTCGAGATAATACGGTCTGGCGCTGCGTATGCTTCCGATCCTGCCGGTCTCGGCGGTGATGTTCTGATAGATGCCCAGCATCCTTGTGATGTTTCCTTCGGCATTCATCTCCACCAGTATCTCTGCCGCTGAATTCGAATGCTGAGGCATTGCGTAGGAAATGTTGTTGAGCATTACGGCCACGGGGCGCAGACTCGATATGTCTTCTTCCGTCTCCTCGCCGGAAAGCGGATTGTAATACTTGGGCTTCGGCGGTTCCGGTTCGGGTTCCGGCTCCGGCACGACGTTAACGTTTTCCGTATTTCCGGTATCGGTGTTAGTGTTTGCGTTGTTTTGGCCGCCGTTTCCGCATGCGCACAGGCAGAAAAGCATTGCCAGAACAAGCAGTATTGCTATTACTCTCTTCATGAATAACCCTCCTGATGATCTATATTCCGGAAGCCCCGGCGCTTACGCCGAGCCTCTCAAAAGAATCCTTCTTAAGATGCGCAAGGTCTATCTTTCCGGTCGCCTTAAACGGAAGGTTGCGGAAGAACAGCACGTATTTCGGCTGCTTGTATGACGCAAGCTTGCCGGACAGCGCCGTACGTATCGTATCCTCGTTTACGCCGGAGCTTTTCTTGAGCACCACGCACAGACATATTTCCTCGCCGTAGTGTTCGCTGGGAATGCCTATTGCCTTGCAAACCTCTATCCCGCCTATCTCCATTACAGCGTTCTCTATCTCCACGGGGCTTATGTTCTCGCCGCCGCGTATAATAAGGTCCTTGATGCGGCCGGAAAGTCTAAGGTATCCGTCTTCGCCGAACCATCCCCAGTCGCCTGTGTGCAGCCATCCGTCCGGATCCAGCACCTTTGCGGTCTCCTCCGGATTGTCGTAGTAGCCTTGCATCACAACGTAGCCGCGCACGCATATCTCTCCGGGCTCGCCCACTGCGCAGGTCTTTCCGGTTTCGGGATCCACGGTCTTGCCTTCCAGGAAGTCCATCATGTGGCCCACCGTAGTGGCCCTCAGGTCTACCGGATCCGTCAGGTCAGAAGTAGTAAGCCCGCCGGTGGCCTCCGTCTGTCCAAGGCTGGAAAGCAGCGTCATGCCGAAGCCTTCCTCTATGTCCTTGAACTGCTGCGGAGAATATGAGCTTCCGCCTATGAATCCCGTCCTTACGGAAGACACGTCCCAGTCCTTAAAGTCCGGCCTGTGAAGCATGGCAAAGAAAAGCGTGGGCACGGAGCTTACGACCGTGCAGCGGAAATCGCGTATGTCGGAAAGGAGGACAGTGGTCTTTCTGGACGCCGGCAGAACAAGGCACGCGCCTACGCTGCAGGCCGCCATTATGTTTACGGATATGCTGAAGCAGTGGAACACCGGAAGCGCGCCCAGGAACACGTCCTCGCATGTGGCTCCCAGATCCTTTGCCTGCATCCTCCCGCAGTTCGCCCTGCTGTAGTGGCTGCCGCAGACCATCTTGGGGAAGCTGGTGCTGCCGCTGGTAAAGAGTATCTGCGCGGTATCCTGAGGAAGCACGTTTTCTTCGGCTTCCTTAAGCGCTTCTTCCGGAGCGGCGTCCAAGCTGTCCAGTCTGCAGAACGTTCCGGGATCGCCGGATCCTATGAAGTATACGCTCTTAAGACGCGGGCAGTCCGGCATTATGTTAGCTACCAGAGCCGGGAAGCTTACACCCCTGTAGCCCTCGCCTATCAGAAGCACGGAAACACGGCTGCGGTCTAAAAGTTCGCGAAGCTCGCCCGCCCTCAGCGAAGTGTTGAACATTACGTTTACGGCGCCTATCCTGGCAAGAGCGTAGTAGACTACTATCTCCTCGACCTGAGTCTCGCAGAGTATGCCTACGTGGTCGCCCTTCTTTACGCCGCAATATAAAAGCCGCCTGGAGGCCATGTCCACCGCCTCGTCCAGCTGCTTGTAACTAAGCTCTTCCGTGCGTGTTTTTAATGCAGGTCTGTCCGGATAGCGCAGGACCGTGTTGCGAAGGAGCTTTCCTATGGTAAGATCTTTAATTAGTTCCATTGAAAAAACCCATGTCTGTTATAAGACCTTTTATCTATATAAATATAACAAATCCGCATGATGTTTGCAACAAACACGCGCTTTTGCGCTTTAATTGCTACACCGCCGTGTGCTATAATATGGTGTAATTTTATGTGCAGCACACGGAGGAAAAAATGACTGACAGAGTAAAAAGAATGCTCGAAAGAGCAACGAACACTCCTATAAACATAGGTCTGGAAAAGCTTAAGATAGCTCTGGACACACTGGACGAAGCGCGCAACCGTTCCAACTACGCGTACCGTTCCCAGCTGCTGGCCAACTACTATAACAGGATGCCCATCATCATCCCCGAAGACGACATTCTTGCCGGAACAGGTTCTTCCACCTATAACGGCGTAGAGCTCGATTCCGAGATGGGCCGCTGGACCCAGCCGGAGATAGACCACCTCTTCGAGGAGACCGGCGACATGTACACCATCTCCGACGAGAACTACGCAAAGCTCGAAGAGTGGAAAGACCG
>JAFWVZ010000010.1 GCA_017523605.1 Bacillota bacterium
GTTCAAAAGCTTAAGAGCATCGACATAATGAACATCACGCCTTCCGGCGCAATAAAAGTGCTGGAAGAACTTATTGAGGAGGCCGGCAGATCATGATCTATTCAAGAATAGTAGAGCTTCCGGAGGAAGTCGCCGGCAAGATAGCTGCCGGAGAAGTTATAGAAAGGCCTCTTTCCGTCGTAAAGGAGCTCCTTGAGAACTCTATCGATGCCGGAGCGACTTCAATAACCGTAGAGATCGGTAAAGGCGGCAAGGAGTACATTCGCGTAACAGATAACGGATGCGGAATTTCCAAGGACCAGCTAAGCCTTGCGTTTACACGTCACGCTACAAGTAAACTGCGTACGGCGGAGGATCTGGACTCCATAGATACCCTGGGATTCAGAGGCGAAGCTCTCGCTTCCATAGCTTCCGTTTCCAGAACCGAACTGATCTCCAGACCAGCTGATCAGAAACTCGGCGCAAGGATATGTGTAGAAAGTTCCAATGTTACCGTTTTGGAAGACGCTGCATGCGAAGAGGGAACTACGATAATCGTAAAGGACCTTTTTTACAGTATTCCTGCCAGACTTAAATTCCTTAAGCCGGATAATACAGAAAGCGCGCTTATAACCGACTATGTTTCCAAGATGGCCATAGCTTGGCCGCAGGTCCGTATACGCCTCATTTCCAACGGGTCGACCCTTTTTACCACCCCGGGCAGAAACTCGCTGAAACAGGCTATTATGACCGTCTACAGCCCTAAAATGTGCGCTGGTCTGCTGGAGCTTGCTGCAGACGACGGAGACATGACTGTAAAGGGCTACATATCGTCTCCCACGTATTACGAAAAGAACCGCAGAAGACAGGTATTCTTCGTGAACGGCAGACTAATAAAGAGCAGGCTTTTGGAGAACGCAGTTGCCGACGCTTACAGCGACAAGCTTTTTGAAGGCATGTATCCGGCGGTATTCATTTTCCTTACTGTAGATCCTTCGCAGCTGGACGTTAACATCCATCCTCATAAGACTGAAGTAAGGTTCTATCAGGAAAAGGCAGTAAGCGATTTCCTGATAAAGTCCATCAGAAGAACTCTTCTGGACCCCAGAGGGATGGAAGCAAGGACAGTTTTGCCTGAACGGACCGAACCTGCGGTCCCTGTTTTCGAGCATCCGGAGCACCTGAATGTTTTTGCAGCTGTTGAAACAACCTCCTTAAGCGATGGAACTGTTCCTGCTGCCGAAGAAACAGAACATCCCGCGTCTGTACCCATTGCCTCGGATCCCGCGTACGACGATTTCTTTAAAGATCTCAGGATAGCTTCCGAAGAAAAGGAACAGATACAGGAAGAAATATTCCAATATAATGCTTCCAACAGATTGATCTTCTCCGGTCTTACCATCATCGGACAGTTCAGGGATACATACCTTATTCTTAAGGATCCGGACGGTCTTTACATCCTGGACCAGCACGCCGCGCACGAAAGAGTAATGTACGAAAAGCTTATAAGAAGCTTTAATTCGGATATCTCCGCATCGCAGCAGCTGCTTGTACCGGTTATTAAGGACATTGGTATGTCGGAGATGCAGCAGGCTGAAAGCGCCGTCGACGCGCTTTTGGAACTTGGTTTCGACATTAAGCCTTTCGGTCCGTCCGCATTTGCGATAAGCGCTGTTCCGGGCTTTATGGATATTGCGGAGGCAGAGGATTTCATAGACGAATTCTTTGCAGCGGCAGCTGAAGGCCGGAACGTTCAGGCAAGAAAAGACCAGATAATTACGCGCTCCTGCAAGTCCGCGGTAAAGGCTCACGACCATCTGTCAGACGAAGAGATAAAGGCGCTTCTACTTGATCTCGACCGCTGCGAGAATCCTTATTCCTGCCCGCACGGCAGACCTACTTTCGTAAAATTCACGGAATACGAACTGGAAAGAATGTTCAGGCGCAAATGATAAAGACCTTCTTCGTCGTCGGCCCGACGGCATCCGGAAAGACTGAATACGCCGTAAGACTTGCGGAAGACATCGGAGGAGAGATAGTTTCCGCAGATTCCATGCAGATCTATAAGTACATGGACATCGGCAGCGCAAAACCGTCCGCGGAAGAGCTCGCACGTGCCAAACACTGGCTGATAGGCGAGATAGATCCGAGGACGCCTTTTAACGTGTCGGATTATCAGCAGCTGGCACTGCAATACATTAAGGATATAGCTGCAAGAGGTAAGACTCCCATCGTATGCGGAGGGACCGGTCTCTATGTTAACTCGCTGATATACAAGATGGATTTCGAGGCTCCGGAAGGCGATGAGGAATTCCGCAAAAAGATATTCGCGGAAGAAGACGGGGATACCGAAAAGCTTCACGAAAGGCTCAGAAAACTGGATCCGGACGCTGCGGAA
>JAFWVZ010000002.1 GCA_017523605.1 Bacillota bacterium
GTTCGTGGCCCTGGCCACTTCGTAGCTGCTGTTTACCGCGATCTTTCCGTCCTTAAGAAGTTCGGGTCCGAACGACAGCACGTCGCGGGCGCCTTTGGCCAGCAGCTCTTCCGCGCTGATGTCGGTCTCGTATATCACTTCCATGGAGCCGTCTCCGTATATGACAAGGTCCTGTCTGCCGGACACCGCCGTGCTGCGGTAGATGACCCCTCCGCGGATAACGTAGCCGCGTTCCTGCGAACCGTAGTAATCGCCGTTTACCGCAAGGATGGCATCGTTGTCGGCTGCCGTTGAGGATGTCTTTGCGGTAACATTCCTGCCGAAGACGCCCTTGGCCAGAGCGGTCTTAAGATATTCGGCGGAGCTTAGCTGAATGTCCGCCGCGTAGATGGTAGTGTCGTTCTGTCTGTATTCCGTTATCTTGATGCTGATGTTTCCGTCGTAGTACGAGTCTTCCGTTATTACCGGCGCTGCGATGGCAGTAAAGACTCCGTCTTGTCCCGTGACCTCCGTGGAGCCGGACTGCGTGGCTGCGGCTTCTGAGGCGCTGCCGGATCCCGGTTCTGTGTCTGTGCTGCCGGATCCTTGGCCGATGTCTGCGCTGCCGGAGTCCTCGTTCTGAGCCGCGGCGCTTTCGGTCTGCGCGCTCTGCGCTGCCGGGACCTCCGCGGAATATACCCGTTCTATTACGAAAGTATCGAGCAGGAAATAAACGGAAAATGCCGCCAGCAGTATGCTGTACAGCAACAATATCGTCTTTTTCCTTCGTTTCATGTTTGTGTTCTCCTTCTGCGGACGGTCCGACCGGACCATCCTGCGTCATCATAATAAGCCGGAGAGGTAAAAACTTTGGCAAGCGGAAGTGAAGAAATCGTGGAAAAACGATCCGCAGATGCCGGGGGGACCGGCTGCCGCTCGTGCAGACTAAATACTACCGCTTGCATCAAAAATATGATAAAATCAAACTGTTGTAATATGACCGCTGCACGGATGCAGGCGGCGGAAAAGAGGAAGATAGATGCCGGAAAAAAGCGTTAGGGAAATGGGGGCTCTGGAACGGAAGCATTATTCGCTGTCCGGTAAAGTGTTCAGGCTCGTCATAATCGGCTCGCTGATCCTGGGTCTTGTCGCGTTCGCGATAGGTCTGGGGCTCTATTCCGTTGCGCTTACCGGCAAGTACATAAGCGAATCCTTCAACCTTGCCAAGACGGCGGAGAACATGCTGGACAAGATAGCGTCCGTGGAGACAGCAGCCAAAAGGGTGATGGCTACCTACAACGAGCTTACGCCCGAGGAAAAGGCGCAGGTGGGCACCGAGCAGTACAGGGCGCGCTTCTCCATGATAAACAAAGCCGCCGGCATGGATACCATAAGATCCATACTGGGAGAGTTCGCTCAGTCGGCGGACGTCAACGACGTATATCTGGGCATGTATTCGGAAGAAGACAACGCTCTTGTAATAATAGCCGACCCCGACAGTTCCGATGAGACCGGAGCTTACGCCGGGGACTGGGAGCCGGTGGAAGCCAAAGAGGTCTCCAAATTCCTTAACTGGGACGGCACAGGAGAACTCTACCACATTTCCAGAACGTCCCGATACGGCTGGATATGCACCAGCGGCGTGCCTGTAAAGAACATCAGCGGCGATACCGTCTGCTTCGTGCTTGCGGACGTAACGCTGGACGAAGTAGCCGAGGGCATGGGCAAGTTCGTGCTGCAGTACGTGGTAGCGATCGTGGTAGTAATGATACTGATGGCGCTGCTGTTCACAAGGCACATGAAGAAAAAGCTCGTGGACCCGATAAACGACATCGCCGCAGCTGCCGGACAGTACGTCGCGGACAAAAAGAGCGGCGCGCAGGTAACGGACCACTTCGCCATGCTCAACATACGCACCGGCGACGAGATAGAGAATCTGAGCTACATAATGGCGGACATGGAGCGCGACCTGTCTGAGTTCGAAGAAAACCTTACCAAAGCCACCGCGGAGAAGGAAAGGATAGGTCTGGAGCTTTCGCTGGCCACCCGCATACAGGCGGACATGCTGCCCAACGTATTCCCGGCCTTCCCGGACCGCAGGGAGTTCGACATCTACGCGTCCATGGCCCCGGCCAAGGAAGTGTGCGGAGACTTCTACGACTTTTTCTTTACGGACGACGACCATCTGGCGCTGGTGATAGCGGACGTTTCCGGCAAGGGTGTTCCCGCGGCGCTGTTCATGATGGCGTCCAAGATACTTGTAAAGAACTACTGCAAGGCCGGTTACAGCCCTGCAGCTGTGCTGGAGGCGGTCAACGAGCAGATCTGCTCCAACAACCGCGAGGAACTTTTCGTAACGGTTTGGCTGGGAATAATAGACCTTAATACCGGCCTTATGAAAGCCGCCAACGCAGGTCACGAATACCCGATGACCGCCGGCCCGGACGGAGAATTTACGCTGCTTAAGGACAAGCACGGATTCGTCATAGGCGGCATGCCGGGCATGAAATACAAAGAATACGAACTGCAGATGGAACCCGGCTCCAGGCTGTTCGTCTATACGGACGGAGTCGTGGAGTCCACGAACCTGAGCAGCGATCTGTTCGGCACGGAGCGCACGCTTAAGGTAATAAACAAGGCTAAGGACCGCGCACCTCAGGGCGTGCTTAAGGCTGTGGACGACGCGATCGCAACGTTCGTAGGACCGGCCGATCAGTTCGACGATATAACGATGCTTTGCTTCCAATATTTCGGAAAGAATGCGGAGATGACCATGGATAAAGAACTTAAGGAAATGACTATTACCGCTGTTCCGGAGAACACCGACAAGGTAACGGAGTTCCTGAACGCGGAGCTTAAAAGCGCGGGCTGTCCGCGCAAGACCATTGCGCAGATAGACGTTGCGGTGGACGAGATATTCGCCAACATTTCGTCCTACGCCTACGAGCCCGCCACGGGCCTGGCAACCATAAGGTTCAGTTTGGAAGAGGATCCTAAGGCCGCGGTAATAACGTTCACGGACAGAGGAAAACCTTTCGATCCTCTGTCAGCAGCCGCTCCGGACACTACGCTTTCAGCGGACGACCGGGAGATAGGCGGTCTTGGAATATTCATCGTAAGGCAGACCATGGACGACGTGCGGTACAGCTACGAGGACGGCCAGAACATACTCACCATTAAGAAGCGCTTCCAGGGGGTGGAATGATGGAAAACGTTAAATACAGAGCAGACGGAGAAACATTGGTAATAGAGCTCTCCGGACACATAGATTCCGCGAACGCGGCCGAGGTGGAGAGCGCCGTTACTGCCGCCAGAGGCACCGGCGATTTCAAAAAAGTAGTCGTGGACTGCAGCGGCCTTAACTACGTATCCAGCGCCGGCCTGAGGGTGATACTCCGCCTTAAGAAAGCCGTTGCGGATACCAGCCTTATAAACGTTTCCCCGGAGGTATACGACATACTGGACGTTA
>JAFWVZ010000011.1 GCA_017523605.1 Bacillota bacterium
ACAGACCTATTATGCCAATGGCCGGTCCCAGTTTCTTGGCGTATCCGAGTATGGTCCCCTTTACTTTGTCCGAGATGGAGAAGGAGGGGTAGACGCTTATGGAGTCTCCGGAGTGGACGCCGGTGCGTTCCACCAGCTCCATTATTCCGGGTACGAACACGTCGTGGCCGTCGCAGACCGCGTCGACTTCAACTTCCTTACCGAATATGTACTTGTCTACCAGTACCGGTCTGTCCTTGTCTATCTCCACCGCGTTCTTAAGGTAGCGGCGCAGCTGCTCCTCGTCGGATACTATCTGCATAGCGCGTCCGCCCAGAACGAAGCTGGGCCTTACCAGCACGGGGTATCCCACTTCTTCGGCGGCCTTTACGCCGTCCTCTATGTTGGTGACCGCGTGTCCCGGCGGCTGGGGGATGCCCAGGTCCGCAAGGAGCTTCTCGAAGCTGTCGCGGTTCTCTGCGGCGTCTATGGCCGCGCAGTCGGTGCCGATTATCTTTACTCCGCGCTTCATCAGAGGCTCGGCAAGGTTGATCGCTGTCTGGCCGCCGAGAGAGGCTATCACGCCTTCCGGCTTTTCGAAGTTGATGATAGCCATAACGTCTTCCGGGGTGAGGGGCTCGAAGTAGAGCTTGTCCGCGGTGGTGTAGTCCGTGGATACTGTCTCCGGGTTGTTGTTGATTATTATGGCTTCGTAGCCGGCGCGCTTTATGGTCTGCACGGCGTGGACCGTGGAGTAGTCGAACTCAACGCCCTGGCCTATGCGTATGGGGCCTGCGCCCAGCACGATTATCTTCTTCTTATCGGTATGTATCGATTCGTTCTTTCCGGTATAGGAGGAGTACAGGTAGGCTATGTACTTGCCTGTGTGGAGAGTGTCTACCATGCGGAACACGGGAACGATCTTTTCCCTGAGTCTGCGCTCGTAGATGCTTCTGTCGTCCAGGTTCCACAGCTTTGCTATGTACTCGTCGGAGAAGCCCATTATCTTGGCTTCCTTAAGCACCTTTGCGCTGTTTACGTTCCTGGCAAGCTTCTTTTCCATGTCCACGATCTTCTTGAAGCTCTCCAGGAAGAGCTCTGTTATCATGGTCACTTCGTGCAGCTTTGCGATGTCTGCGCCGCGGCGCAGAAGCTCGAATACGGCGAATACTCCGTCCGCGCGGAAGTCCTGTATGTAGCTCCACAGCTCGTCGTCCGTAAAGCTGTCGAACTTGGGCAGGTGGAAGTGGCAGGCGCCTATCTCCAGCGACCTTACGGACTTAAGGCAGCATTCCTCCAGTGAGCTTCCTATGCCCATTACCTCGCCGGTGGCCTTCATCTGAGTGCCCAGGGTGTTGGGCGCGTCCGTGAACTTATCGAAGGCAAAGCGCGGGAACTTGGCTACTATGTAGTCCAGACTGGGCTCTATGGCAGCGGTTCCGCCTGCGACCGGTATCTCTTCCAGGGACATTCCCATGGCTATCTTTGCGGTGACCCGGGCGATTGGGTAGCCGCTTGCCTTGGAGGCAAGGGCGGAGGATCTGGATACGCGCGGGTTTACTTCTATAAGGAAGTATTTGCTGCTGCTTGGATCAAGCGCGAACTGCACGTTGCAGCCGCCTTCTATCTTGAGCTCGCGGATTATCTTTATTGCGGAATCGTTGAGCATCTTAAGATCGTGGTCGTTTAAGGAAAGTATCGGGGCCACTACCATGGAGTCTCCGGTATGGACGCCGACGGGATCCACGTTCTCCATGCCGCATATCGTTATGGCGTGGTCCAGGGAGTCCCTCATTACCTCGAACTCTATCTCTTTGTAGCCTTTAACGCTCTTTTCTATAAGGACCTGATGTACGGGGGAGAGGCGGAAGGCGTTGGTGCCTACTTCAACAAGCTCTTCCTCGTTGTACGCGAAGCCGCCGCCGGTGCCGCCGAGGGTGAACGCAGGCCTGAGCACTACGGGGTATCCTATGCGCTCCGCTGCGGCCTTGGCTTCTTCCAGGCTGTAGGTGATCTCGGAAGGTATTACCGGCTCGCCTATGGACTGGCACATCTCCTTGAACAGCTCGCGGTCCTCGGCGCGCTCTATGCTGTCCGCCGGGGTGCCTAATAGCATGCATCCGCATTCGCGAAGTATGCCTTTCTTGTCCAGCTGCATGGCCAGGTTGAGTCCTGTCTGCCCGCCTATTCCGGGGACTATGGCGTCCGGGCGCTCCATACGCAGGATCTTGGCTATGTATTCCAGAGTGAGCGGCTCCATGTACACCTTGTCCGCTATCTGGGTGTCCGTCATTATGGTGGCGGGGTTGGAGTTGCACAGTATCACCTGGTAGCCTTCCTCCTTAAGGGCAAGGCAGGCCTGGGTGCCTGCGTAGTCGAATTCCGCGGCCTGGCCGATGACGATGGGGCCGGAGCCTATGATTAGTACTTTCTTTACGTCTGTTCTCTTTGGCATTTCGTTATTCCTCGTATTTCCAAACTGTCTCGTTATTATAAACTGTTTCTAAGCATCTTCCGAAGACGCGTGTTCCCTTAAACGGGGTGGATCTTCCCTTGCTCAGGAAGTCTTTCGGATCTATCGTGTATTCCGCGTCCAGGTCCCAGACAGTGTATCCGGGGTCTGTGGTTATCCCGAAGCGTTTCCGTGGATTTTCCGTAATAAGCTGCACAAGCTTTTCCAGGCTTATGATCCCTGTCTTTACCAGACCGGTATATAGAAGGGGGAAGGCGGTCTCAAGGCCGACTATTCCGAACGCACTGCCCTTAAGGCCTTTGGATTTCTCCTCTGCGCTGTGGGGCGCATGGTCCGTGGCTATCATGTCCACGGTGCCGTCCAGAATGCCTTCTATGAGGGCGTCCCTGTCCTCTGCGGAACGCAGGGGAGGGTTCATCTTGAAGCGTCCGTCCTCCTGCAGATCGTCTTCCGTAAGCAGCAGGTAGTGGGGCGCCGTCTCGCAGGATATGTTTACGCCGTCCGCCTTGGTCCTGCGTATTATCTCAACGCTTTCTTTGGTCGAGATATGACAGACGTGGTATCCGCAGCCGGTCTTTTTCGCAAGGGCCGCGTCGCGCTCTATCTGGCGCCATTCGCTCTCGGAGCATATGCCTTTGTGGCCGTGAGCCTTTGCGTACGCGCCGTCGTGGATGTATCCTCCGCGGAGCAGCTCGTTCACCTCGCAGTGGGCGACTATAAGCTTGCCGAGGCTCTTTGCCCGGATCATAGCTTCTTCCATCAGCTCGTCCGACTGAACTCCCTTGCCGTCGTCGGAGAAGGCGACGACATGCGGAGCAAGAGCTTCCATGTCCGAAAGCGCTTCGCCGCGCTCGCCTATCGTAATAGAAGCGTAGGGCAGGACGGCTATCGCCGCGTCTTGGTCTATTATTTCCTGCTGCAACTTAAGATTTTCCGGGCAGTCCGGAACAGGGGATAGATTCGGCATGGTGCAGACGGCCGTATAACCGCCGCGCGCTGCCGCAAGAGTGCCGGTCCTTATCGTTTCTTTATAAGAAAAACCCGGCTCGCGAAGATGCACATGCACATCGCAAAATCCGGGAAGAACGGTATGACCCTTTTCGTTTAAAGTAATTGACATAATGACTATCTTTCCGACCTCTCTGGATCTGATTAAAGATATGATTTAACCTTAAATATTTAACCACAAACGGTGGGGGTTTGTCAATACGAAACGGCCCCCGCCGCGCAACATTCAGTGTGTTATTTCTTTATCGCTTTATACGTTTTCCACTTGCCGGAAAGGTAGTAAATAAGGCCCAGCGCTATGCTTGCGAA
>JAFWVZ010000173.1 GCA_017523605.1 Bacillota bacterium
GGCTTCACAGGAAGATCCCGGGCATAGAGGACATCTACGAGGATAAGTTCTACGATGCCGGAGAGCAACCGCATGATGGAAAAGCTGGTATCCGGCCGCTGGGACGATCAGTTCCTTGTCGCGGAACCGGGTCACGTTATCAAACATTCGGACTTCTTCGACTGAAAAGGCTGCGGCAAAGCAGATCGCCTTAGCGGTATGCGCCGGAAAACACTCAATAACATGGATGGAATAAACACTTACATTTTCGATATGGACGGGACGATACTGAATACGTTGGAGGACCTTACGGATTCGGTCAATTTCGTTCTGGGTAAGTTCGGAATGCCGCCCAGAGCCCTAAGCGAATACAGGCAGTTCTTCGGGAGCGGGATACGCTACGCCGTAAGCTGCGCCGTACCGCCCGGCACCCCGGAGGAACTGATAGATAAAATGCTTCCCGTGTTCAGGGAACACTACAACAAGCACTGCCTGGACAAGACCCGCCCGTACGACGGCATCCCGGAAGTAATGAAAAAGCTTAAGGAAAGGGGCTGCAAGATAGCCATCGTTTCCAACAAGATAGATTCCGCCGTGCAGGAGCTTAACGAAAGGTTCTTCGCTCAGTACGCGGACGCAGCCATAGGCGAGCGCCCCGGAGTTGCCCGAAAGCCTGCTCCGGACATGGTGATGGCTGCTCTTGAAAAGCTTGGCAGCAGCGCGGACGAGGCGGTCTACGTGGGCGATTCCGAAGTGGATCTTAAGACAGCAAAAAACTCCGGCATCCCTTGCATTGCAGTGCTCTGGGGCTTCCGGAGCAGAGACTGTCTGCTGGAAAACGGCGCAAAGCTGCTTGCGGAAAAGCCAGAGGATATCCTCTCGATCTGACCGTCCCTGGGACGGCAGCTGTTAAAGTTCAGTTTTTATTTCTCGTGGAAAAGCGCAGTGAAGGATGGGTTGAAGAAAGTTTTCTCCAGCTCGTCCTCGCGTACCCTGTAGATGGAATCTCCGAAAGTAACGTTTTCGTAGAAAGTGCCTATGGGCTCCTGCCCGCCGGCAGTGTTTACGTACAGGTTGAATCGCGGATAATCGGGCAGTATTTTCGTCCTTGCGCCCTTAAGGCTTCTTAAGGCCTCGCACACCTTTTCGAACCCCTCGTCTCCTTTGCGGCAGATCAGGAAGTGCCCCCTCTCAAGGCCCGGGGCATAGTCTTCGATCATTCTTTTTGTCGCGTCCGAAGGGATCACATATTCGAATGATTCCGCTGCGTCTATCAGTTCGTCAGGGATCAGACGCTTGGGCTTTGTGATGATCAGGAAAAGAACAAGCGCTATTACGATCACTGGCGTCAGAATAAACGCCAGCAGACGCATTGTAGCGTACCCTCCGAAACTTGGATCCATCCTTGAGATCGCAATGTCAGCAGCGATTATTGGTATAAGAGAGAAGAAAAGGTCGCGCTTGAGCATGTCCCTGTTCAGCATGCCCATCGATTTGCGATTGTATCTCATGACAACACTCCCTTACTTAAGACCGGAAAGGAAAAGCAGCACTACCGCGGCGATGCAGACGAGCGCGATAGCAAGGAGGAGCCTGTTGTGTTTGGCTTCGGGTGTCTCGCGTTCCGGATCTTCATCGAGATTCAGAGGATCGTCACCCTGCTTCGGAACATAGGATAATATCTCCGGCGATGATGGATCCGCGGGAATTCCGGCCGAAGACGAGTCTGCAGCATTTCCGGCAGGGGCCATATCCTGTGGCACACGATCCATCAGGTAGTCCAGCGATACACCGAACCTGTCCGCAAGAGCCAGGAGCTTTTCTGCCTCCGGCCAGCCTTCGCCCTGTTCCCATTTGGAGACCGCCTGCCTGCTTACACCCAGCGCCTCTGCCAGATCTTCCTGAGTCAGTCCGTTTTTTCTGCGTTCGGCTTGAAGTTTGTCTGCAAAACTCATTTGTTTCGCCCTCCTTCAGCTTTAGTGTACTAAAACAGCGGTCTTATTTCAACAAACCTGCGTTTGCGTTTGCGCAACTTCAGGTAGCAGAGCGATGGAAACGGTATCAATTTCTGCGCAGGAGCGCCACAGCCACGTCGTTTACGTTAGTGCCGGTGGGGCCGGTGAATATCAGGCCGTCTACTGCCTTAAGCGCGTTGTACGCGTCGTTGTTTTGTAGCACGTCTGATACCTGGATCCCCAGAGTCTCCAGCGCTTTGCAGCTTTCGTAGTCCACGTAGCCGCCGGCTGCGTCCGTGGGACCGTCCGTGCCGTCGCTTCCTACGGAAAAGACCGCCGCACCGTTAAGCCCTGCTATGACGGGGGCAGCCGCAAGAGCAAGCTCCTGATTCCGTCCGCCTTTGCCGTTACCCGTAAGGTGAACTACCGTCTCGCCGCCCGCTATGAAGGCCAAAGATCCGGAGCTGTCCGCATGGCTCTTAAGGGTGTCTGCCAGGGACGTACCCGCTTCTCTTGCTTCGCAGCACAGGCGGTCCGTAAGCAGTACCGGCTCGTATCCCAGTTTTTCCGCGGCAGCGGCTGCCGCTCTGCAAAGCTCGCTGACCGACCCGGTTACATGAGTCTCGACATTAGTTAATTCTTTGGGAGTCTCTTCTTTAAGCAGTGCTCTTGCCTGCGGGGACATCTTAAGAGCGTACTTTTCCGCTGCGGCTTCCGCTTCCTCGCAGGTGCTGCTGTCCGGATAAGCGGGGCCGCTTGCTATCATGTCCGGGGAATCTCCCGGAACATCGCTCAGTACCACGCTGAACACCTTTGCCGGCGCGCACGCAAGCGCAAAACGGCCGCCCTTTACATTGCTCAGGCGCTTTCTGACGGTGTTGATCTCCGTTATGTCCGCGCCTTTCGCCAAAAGCTGCGCCGTTATGTCCTGAAGCTCCGAACCGCTTATCTTAGGAAGCTCAAATAAAGCGCTCGCTCCTCCGGAAAGAAGGAATATCACCGTATCTTCTTCGGTCAGATCCGCAGTCATTTCCAGCGCTCTGCGGGTCGCCGCAAAGCCGTTCTCATCCGGGACAGGATGTCCGGCCTCGAAGCATTCCACGCCGGGGATGCTGCCCATCACATGGCCGTATTTGGTTATGACGATGCCTTTGCCGAAGTGTCCGAGAACGTCGGCCGCGGCGTTCGCCATCTGCCAGGCTGCTTTTCCCGCAGCAACAAGAACAGTCTTTCCGCCGCCGGGCCTGTAACTGCGAAGCGCCTTTTTTACAGCTTCGTCCGGCAGCACCGCCGCAATGCTCTCCTTTATTATTTTGTCCGCGTCTTTCCTTAATGCAAAGTCCATGTCAGTTTACGAATACTATCATGCGTTTCAATGGCTACACGGAGTACTTTTTCTGATACTCCCTGAAGCTGGTCCTGAACGCATCGTCCTTTCTGTATTCCACCCTCTTGTGGTACTCGTGAGCGGATATCTCGCTGGAGCCGGATTCTATTACGTCCATGGCGATGTTGTCGCAATGGTCCGCTATCCTTTCGTAGTCCGTAAGCAGGTCGTTGAATACGAAGCCGTTCTCGAGCGTGCATTCCTGCCTGCTGACTCTGTCTATGTGGTGCTTTTTAAGTTCGTCGCACAGGAAGTCCACTACTTCTTCCAGGGGATCCACCTTAAGCGCGGCGGAAGTATCTCCGCTTATGAACGCGTTTATGGCAAGTCCGGTTATCTCGGTAATGGCGGCCTCCAGTACCAGGAGCTCCTTCTTTGCGTCCCCGGAGAATTCTATCTTCTTTTCTTCTATTTCCTGGATCGCTTCTCCGACGTTTCTTGCGTGGTCGGACATCCTCTCGAAGTCCGAGAGCGCCCGCAGGTACTTGCTTACTTCCAGAGACTGAGCATCGGTAAGGTTGTGGCTGGTAACTTTCGAAAGATAAGCGCCCAGTTTGTCTTCGTACCTGTCCAGCACTGCCTCCAGGTCCATTACGCGCTTAAGTTGTGTCTTGTCTCCTGTCTGTCTGGCGTTCACGGCGCTCTTTACGCTTTCCAGAGCCTTTTCCGCCATGGAATCTATTACCATGCGGCTCTGTTCTATCGAAAGGGCGGGGTGGTCCAGGAATCTGGTCTCGAGCCTGTCCATGTCCGCTCTTTCCGCTGCTGCGTCCTTGCTCTCCGGGAAGATCCTGCATACCAGCTTTTCCATAAGACCGGTAAAGGGCGCAAGAAGAATTACTACAGCAATTCTGTAGAGGGAGTTTACAAGCGCTATCAGCACCATGGTCATGGTATTACCCATGATCTCAAAGCTGAATACATAATTAAGACCGTAGAAGATGATGCCGCAGAGGACGGCTCCGATAACATCTATGAAAAGGTAGGTGAACGCAGTGCGTTTTCCGTTGGCGTCGGCTCCGATGGCGCTGAGTATTACCGGAAGGGAAGCTCCTATTCCTATACCCATCAGCATGGGGAACGCTATGTCGAAAGTGATGGCGCCCGTAACGGCCAGGGCCTGAAGTATACCTACGGCAGCGCTCGCGCTCTGGATCACCGCGGTAACAACGATACCGGCCAAAATGCCTACCACGGGGTTGGAGAAGCTTGTAAGGAACTTAATGAATGTTTCGTTGGTCCGCAGAGGGGAGATGGCGCCGGACATCATGCTCATGCCGTACATCAGAACGGAAAAGCCCAGAAGTATGCCGCCAAGGTTCTTGTATGTCCTGTTCTTTACGAACATCCACATGATTATGCCGGCAAGTGCCATTATGCCTGTAAGTACCGCGGTATTAAGGACAGACGCTACTTTGGACCCGCTGCCGCTTAGGCTGTTAAGGCAGAGCACCCAGCCGGTGACACTGGTGCCGAGTATGGCGCCGAGTATTATGCCTATGGCCTGGCGGACTTTCATCATTCCGGAGTTTACAAAGCCTACGACCATTACCGAAGTGGCGGAAGAGGACTGGATGACAGCAGTTACCACCGTGCCCAGAAGGACGCCTTTAAGCGTGTTGCCGGAGAGCTTGTACAGTATCATTTCCATACGGCTTCCGGCTACTTTCTTAAGAGAGTCTCCCATGACGGACATTCCGAAAAGGAACATCGCTACGCCGCCTAAAAGAGTTAATATGTTTTCAGTATTCATATGTTCGGATCACCATGTCAGATAGCAATGATCGCAAAAAACCGCAATCTTCATCAAATATCATTTTATCATTGTTCACGCAAGAATGAAAGGTCCGGGCGGCTTTCAGCCGGGCCGGATTAATAAGCAAAACAGAGACAAGCATTATAAGTTTTATGGTATAATATACAAATAGTTATTTATCATTTCAGGAAAAGCGTAACTGTAATGAAGAAGATCAGGCTGTCGTCGATATATCTTATACCGCTCAGCTTTCTTGCGGCCATCCTTATCGGAACCGTTCTTTTAGCGCTGCCTGTTTCTTCCGCGTCCGGAAACTGGACGCCCATAGAGGATGCCCTGTTTACCTCTGCCACATCCGTGTGCGTAACGGGACTTGTGGTAGTGGACACTTATCTTTACTGGAGCGTCTTCGGGCAGGCGGTAATACTTGTCCTTATCCAGATAGGCGGTCTGGGCGTAATAACAGTCGTCGCAACGTTGATGATGCTGGCCCGCAAGAGGTTCTCACTAAGCTCCAGACTTGCCCTGCGCGACGCCCTGAACCTGGACAGCATCTCCGGGCTTCTGGGATTCCTGTCCCGCATAGTTCGCGGAACGCTTATAGTTGAGATCATAGGAGCGCTGCTCTACATGATCGCTTTCGTACCTGCTTTCGGAGCGCGGCACGGCATATGGGTGTCCGTATTCAACTCCGTGTCGGCGTTCTGCAACGCCGGATTGGACATACTCGGTCCGGACAGTCTTGCGCCCTTCCGCACGCAGCCCCTGGTCCTTATAGTTACGATGCTGCTGATAATAACAGGCGGCATAGGATATGTGGTCTGGATGGACCTTTCAAAGAAAACGGTCTTCGGAATAAAGCGCTCTTTTTCCCCTAAGCAGATAATAAAGCGCCTGTCGGAGCACACCAAGCTGGTGCTTTCCATAACCCTTACTCTGATCATTGCCGGAGCTTTGCTGGTATTCCTGGCAGAGAGAAATAATCCGGATACCATAGGCAGCATGTCGCTTCCCATGAAGCTCCTTAACAGCCTGTTCGAGTCCGTTACCTTCCGCACGGCAGGCTTTGCCACCTTTGCGCAAAAAGGCATCACGGACATCACCTGTGTGGCTGCGTATCTCCTTATGTTCATAGGGGGCTCGCCCATAGGCACGGCGGGAGGTGTAAAGACCACCACCTTCTACCTGTACCTGCTCAACATCAGCTCTTACATAAGAGGAAAGAGCAAGGTAAAGGTCTTCAACCGCAGCATAAGCGGCGCGCAGATGAAGAAAGCCTCGGTAATAGTAGAGGTAAGCGCCATAACCGTAATAGTCCTTACGCTTCTTCTTATAGCGACCAACCCCGTAGACATAAAGGACGGGTTGTTTGAGATAATGAGCGCCTGCGCTACGGTGGGGCTTACGAGAGGCGTTACAACTACGCTTAATGCGGCTGGGAAGCTTATAGTTACCCTTGCCATGTATCTGGGACGCATAGGGCCTATATCCATGGCCATGTTCCTGGCAAGAGGGAAAAGCGCCGCGGAACCGGAAATGCAGTACGCGGATGGTAATTTCTACATAGGATAAAGGAGATTCTGATGGCAAAATCTATTGCAGTGCTTGGACTGGGAAAGTACGGAACCAGCCTGGTGCGCACCCTTAACGAGATGGGTGCCGACGTTCTTGCCGTGGACAAGGACGAGACGCTCGTAAACGAGATAGCGGACCATTGCTCCGCCGCTGTGTGCGCGGACGTATCCAACGAAGAAGCCCTTATATCGCTTGGATTAAAGGACATGGACATAGTAGTGGTGGCCATGGCACAGAACCTGGAAGCAAGCATACTTGCGGTAGCGGTAGCCAAAGACCTTGGTGTGCCGTACATAGTTGCCAAGAGCTCCTCGGAAAGGATGTCCGCCATACTTCTGAGGGTAGGAGCCAACAAGGCTCTGATACCGGAGGAATACGCCGGCATACGCTCCGCAACGATACTGTTTTCCGAGACGGTGCTGGACTACTTCCAGCTTGGCAACAGCCTCTGCATGATAGAGATGATACCCCTTAAGGAGTGGGTCGGGAAGACGCTTACAGAGCTGAACCTTAGGATAAGGAACAACATAAACGTCGTAGCCAGAAGGGACGAAAACAACAACTGGATGCTGCTGGATCCCGGAAAACCACTGGAAGAGAACAGCAAGCTCCTGGTAGTAATGGAACAGAAGACGCTGGACGAACTTATTCTGAAAGATAAGGCGTAAAACGTTACGCAGAAATTAAGAACGGCATGAAAAACGGACCCCGCGCGATCGACTGCGCAGGGTCCGTATTTTTTTGATCCGGCGGAAGTCCCGGCTCTAGCGGAGCGTCGAAGCTCAGCGGCCATTTCCGGGGCAGCCGGTGCTGCCGCAAAGCGGACGAATCTTTCGACGCCGTTACCAGCAACTACGTCTATCACAACATCTCCGGCCATGACAAGCAGCAGCTGCTCCTGGAGACGCTTCGCGTGCTGAAAAAAGGAGGGACCTTCGCGATCCACGATATTATGAGCCAGGCTCGCTACGGCGACATGGACGCCTTTGTGAAGAAGCTGAAAGCCGAGGGCTACGAAGAAGTAAAGCTCGTCGACACGACAGACGGGACCTTCATGGGAAGCAAAGAGGCCTCGTGGCTCGGGCTTGCCGGTTCCACGCTGCTGATAGGAAAGAAATAGATAGTAAAAACCATTAAGACCGACAAAGCGAAAACCCCGGAGGATCAATGTCTCCGGGGTTTTATGTTTGCACGTCTGTCCTTAGTTATTGAAGTTTGCTGCCGGCTGCCTTTAGTTGCTGGATGTGGGCATGTACGGGATCAGCGTCTGGGCAAGGCTTGCGATGTTTCTTGTCTGGATAAGGACTTTGCCGCTGCCGTGGAATTCGTTCACCAGGCCTTCGCCGGACTTAAAGCCTATCACGCCCGAGGCCGGGTGGATGTTGTAATCCAGAGTGGCATCCCACGCCACAACATGATAGTTATCTATTATCAGCGGCCTGTCCGGTGTTACTTCCAGCTCTATGAGCGCGCCGAACGCGTTTACCAGAAGGTCTCCCTGGCCTACGGTCTCCATGATGAAGAATCCGCCTGTTCCGCCGAAGAGCGCTTTGCCGACACTCTGCCGCCTTACCTCGTATGCTACGCCGTTGTCGCACGCCAGGAACGCTCCGTTATTCAGTCTGTACTGCCTGTATCCGACCTCAAGTTTCGCGATCATTCCGGGAGTAGCCGGGGCGACCGCTATGCGGGCGATGTCGGTAATTCCGGTAGCCGTCGTGATGAAAACGCCTTCGCCTGTTACGGCAGACCTTGCCACAGCTTTCAGGAAGCCGCCGAACCCGCCGGAATTGGAATTGGACCTGCCCTCCAGATCGACATCCTGCATGTAGACCATGGCGCCGCTCTCTATCCTGACCTGCTCGCCTCTTGTAAGCGCGATCTCTACGATGGGGTTGTCTTCGTCTCCGAAAATCTGATAATTCATTACTGATCCTCCTTTTGCGAAAGTTTAGATTATGGTTTATTATATCATAGCATTCACATCAGGGCTCGTCTTTTATGATGTATTTTATTCGGGAGCCATATTTTAGATGGCGGGATCCGGAAGGATCGGGGAAAGGAACAGGATTTAGAAAGGCGTTTTGAACATACGAAAAGACCCGGTTTCTGGCTGGGATTCATAGATTTCTTTACGGCTGGCATCTTTTTCCTGATCTATATGCCCATGGGGCTTTTGGAGGAGCTGGAGACCATACTCGGCCACAGGATCAGGCCGTACTGGCAGGCTTACCTTCTGGGTATACCTGATCTGTTCATATACCCGTTGGTCTGGATGGCGAGGATAGCGGAAGAGCTGAAGACCAAGGCGGAAGAGCTTGGGATCGAAGGCCCGCACACTTCCTGGAAGCATATGTTCTGGTGGAACGTGCTTGGATGTCTGTGCTTCGGACCGATGATAGCCACGCACAGATTCTTCGGTACGCTGAACAAGATCGAAGAGGAGCTTAACAGACAGGCAAGAGGTGAGGAATGATAGTCCTCGTCCCTGATGTGGTAATTCATGCAAAGCAAAAGACCTGCCGGTTGGCAGGTCTTTGTTTTGGTGGAACAGACCCTTCAGGATCCGAAATGCGTTGGCAGTTAATGTGCGTGTATTTTAAAGTGATTTTTTCTGACGGTGATCAGGCCGTCGCGCCGCATTTTTCCAAGCTCCTTTGAAAGTGCGCTTCGCTCCAGGTTCAGGTAATCGGCCAGCTGCTGGCGGTCAAACGGGATGTCAAACTCATAGCTGCTTTTTTGAAGCGAAACAGTGTTCAGGTACGACATGACCCTGCCCC
>JAFWVZ010000174.1 GCA_017523605.1 Bacillota bacterium
CCTGCAGCTTATGGGCCAGCAGCGCACCAAGCCGGAGGCGGCGTCGCTGATAATGAGCCTTGAGTCCGTGTTCGCGGCTCTGGCGGGCTGGGTGATGCTGAATGAAGCGATGACCGGCCGCGAGCTTTTTGGCTGCGTGCTCCTGTTCGGCGCAATAATACTGGTACAGACGAAACGACGCAGCAAGGCAGAAGATGCAGTGCTGCCGGCGGAGCCTGCAGGATCGGAAACATCAACCACGGAACAGCTGGCAGAGAACACAGGACCGGAAATACCAACTGCGGAACAGCTGACGGAACAGACGATAGGAACCGAATCATAATTAAATGGCAGAGATCTGGGACCTTTACGACAAGGATTTCAACAGAATAGAGGGCGCAAGCTTGTGCCGCGGCGAGGCCATTCCCGCGGGGCGTTTCCATTTGGTAGGAAACGTTCTGGTAAGGCATGCGGACGGGACCTACCTTCTTATGCTCCGCGACCGCGCTAAAAAGCACGGCGGAATGTGGGAAGCCTCGGCGGGCGGTTCCGCTCTGGCTGGCGAAACGGCTCTTCAGTGCGCCATGCGCGAGCTGGAGGAGGAATCCGGCATAGTCTGCCGGGACCTTAAGGACCTTGGCGTTACCGTCAGCGAAAAGAACCGCACCATCTACGCGGAATATCTGTGCGTTTTCAGCGGCCCCAAGGATTCCGTAAGGTTGCAGAAGGGCGAGACCACCGCTTACAAATGGGTAAGCAGGGACGAGCTTCTGGCGATGAGCCTTTCGGAGCTTCTGTCCGGGCGCGCCCAGGAAAGGATAAGGAGAGGACTGGCGTAAAGGACGCAGCATCCAAACCGCTGGTACGGACCGGGCAAAAGACCGGCCGCCGGGCCCGAAAAGGGCGTAAAGCCTTGACATTAACGCATTTTTAAGCAATAATTATTCATCATGATAAATACATTCTGCAACAGATCAATGATGGGCATGTGCAAGCGCGGGGGAGCCGCGCCGCTTTAGGATGCCCGGGCAAGCAGAGTTTTTACGTTAAGTACGGACCGGAGGGCATCTTCCGGTCTTTTTATACTTAAGGACGGTCTTTTGAGTCCGGAAACGGACCGCGGGAGCGTCCCGAGAGTTAAAAGGAGAATCAAATGTCAGAGAAAAAGAGCTACTACATCACTACGCCTATCTACTATCCGAGCGGAAATCTCCACATCGGACACACCTACTGCACCGTAATGGCGGACGCCGTGGCGCGTTTTAAGAGGCTGCAGGGATACGACGTAATGTTCCTGACCGGCACGGACGAGCATGGCCAGAAGATAGAAAAGAAGGCCGCGGAAGCCGGCGTTACGCCGCAGCAGTACGTGGACCACATAGTCGACGGCATCCAGGAACTGTGGAAGACCATGGAGATCAGCTACGACGACTTCATCCGCACCACCCAGCCGCGCCACATAAAGCGCGTGCAGGAGATCTTCATGAAGATGTACGAGAAGGGCGACATCTACAAGGGCGAGTACGAGGGCTGGTACTGCACTCCGTGCGAATCCTTCTGGACCGAGAGCCAGCTTAAGGACGGCAAGTGCCCGGACTGCGGCAGACCCGTCGAAAAGGCCAGGGAGACCGCCTATTTCTTCCGCCTGTCCAAATACGCCGACAGGCTGGTGGAGCTGCTTAAGGGCGGCGAGTTCCTGCAGCCGCAGACCCGCGTAAACGAGATGCTGGGCTTCATTGAGCAGGGTCTGGAGGACCTCTGCATAAGCCGCGAGAGCGTAAAGTGGGGCATACCGGTCCCGATCGACGAGACCAACACCATCTACGTGTGGCTGGACGCGCTCAGCAACTACGTTACCGCGCTGGGATATCCGTCCGTAGACGGCGAGAGCGACGAAAAATACAAGAAATACTGGCCGGCGGACTGCCACCTTGTGGGCAAGGAAATAGTACGTTTCCACTCCATAATCTGGCCGGCTATGCTTATGAGCCTGGAGCAGCCGCTTCCAAAGCACGTTCTGGGCCACGGCTGGCTGCTTATAGACGGCGGCAAGATGGGCAAGAGCTTCGGCAACGTCGTGGACCCGGTGGTCCTGATCGACCGCTACGGCGTGGACGCCCTCAAGTATTTCCTGCTGCGCGAGTACACCTTCGGGCAGGACGGAAACTTCACCAACGAAGTAATGATAAACCGCATGAACTTCGACCTTGCCAACGATCTGGGCAACCTTGTGTCGCGTACGGTCACCATGATAGAAAAGTACTGCGGAGGAATAATACCGGCTCATAACGAGGCAGCCGCGGAGGCTCCGGACGGCGAGCTTAGGGACACTGTTCTGGCGTCCTGGAAGGGCGTGGAGGCCCACATGGACAAGTTCGAGTTCAATTACGCGCTGGAGTCCATCTGGACAGGCATACGCCGCACCAACAAGTACATAGACGAGACAGCGCCCTGGGTTCTGGCCAAGGATCCGGAAAAGAAGGCCCGTCTGGACGA
>JAFWVZ010000175.1 GCA_017523605.1 Bacillota bacterium
CCCACCAAGAAGATCCCGTACTTCAACCTTGAGGTGCCCACGCAGCTGGACGGCGTGGCATGGGGCATCCTGGATCCGCGCGACACCTATCAGAACCGCAACGAGTGGGAAGAGAAGGCCAAGGATCTGGCCGGAAGGTTCATCAAGAACTTCAAGAAGTACGAGAACACCGAGAAGGGCAAGAGCCTCGTAAAGGCAGGCCCGCAGCTGTAATAAGCGGCGGCGCGGGGACCGGCAAAGGTCCCGAAGTTCCGGGCTTAACGTTTGGGACATTCCTCGTATAATTTCATGACCGTAATAAGAACGGAGCCTTAATGGTTCCGTTCTTTTGTTGCCTGGTGGGCCGCATTTTCATGTGTTTTTCGAGGGCAGTAATATAGCGCCGCGGGTGCTGTGATCAAAGGACTGTTTGGGACCCCGGTACTTAGCGACTGGCAAGCCGGAAGGCGTAGACAGAGCTTAGTACCGCTGGTGGGCTCCCAACCAAGCGCGAGCGTGTCCTAGAGCACAGCACCCGCGGCGCACATAATTTACAAGAAAAACACAATTAAGGCCGTTTATCGGTCTTTTTTATTGAGAACTTATATGATAAAATGACTTAGATAAAGGGGATTAGTTTTGGATCGGGATCTTTTCAAGGAAGACATACTTGAAAACGCTATCACGCAGCGTCAGAAGGAGCGTTCTGAGCGCCGCGAGTCTTTGCGTATAAAAAAAGAAGAGCAGGAGAAGAAGGCTGCGGCTGCGGCGGAGCGCGCCAAGAAGCGCAGGAAGCTGATGCTTATCGTAATAGGCGTGGTGATAGTGGCGGGCCTTGTTTTCGGTCGCGCCGTGTACAGGATCGTAGAGCTTAAGAAGGAAAAAGCAGCGGCGGAGGCCAGACTGGAGGAGCTCCAGGAAAGGCTGGCGCAGCTGGAGAGCGAGCTCACGAGGGTCACCACGGACGAATACATAGAGCAGCAGGCCAGAACTCATCTGCGCATGATATATCCGGGCGAGACAGTGTACATAATCGTTCCGCCGGAAGAGAGTTCGGCAAGTAACGCAGGCCAGTGAATAAGGCGAACTTCGGGAACGCTCCGAAGTTCGTTTGTTATATGGAAAAGGAAACGGTTCAGCCGGGTGCGGCAGACGGATAAAGCATATGAAGTCAGCCGCTGCGCGCAGTAAGTGTATAAAGGATACAGGATGGCAGATTTCAGGGCAAAGAAGGCTCTTGGACAGAATTTCATAAACGACCCGCAGATAATAGAGGCGATAGTTGACGCATGCGGCGCAGGTCCGGACGATACCGTGGTGGAGATAGGTCCCGGCAAGGGGGCTTTAACGTGCACTCTGGCGGAGCGGGCAAAGCGAGTGATAGCCGTGGAGCTGGACAGCTCCGTCATTCCGCTGCTTAAGGGCAACCTTGCGGGCGCGCCGAATGTAGAGGTCGTAAACGAGGACATCCTGAAGTTCGACTGGAGCAGGGTGGTCGGTAATTCCTTTGCAACTGAAAAACAGTTCAACAGCCCGCAAGCCGACGCTAAAACGGAACAAGATCCTGAAAAGCCTTGCAATTCCGGGGTTCTTCGTATTGTCGGCAACCTTCCGTACTACATAACCACGCCCATACTGCTTGGAATACTAGAAAAGAATGTTCCCGCAAAGAGCATCACCGTAATGGTCCAAAAAGAAGTTGCGGAGCGTATCTGCGCAGGCCCCGGAGGCAAGGACTACGGTGTGCTGTCAATAAGCCTTCAGTACTACGCGGACTGCAGCTACGTTCTGAACGTTCCCGCGGAATATTTTACCCCGCGTCCCAAGGTGGATTCCGCCGTGGTCCATATGACCCTTAAAAAAGAAAGACTGCTGGCTCCGGAAGAAGAGCCGCAGTTCTTTGCACTTGTAAAAAAGGCCTTCTCACAGAGGAGAAAGACCCTTCTTAATTCGCTCGTCGGTTATTGTCCCGCGTCCGGCGCTGCCCCCCTGCAGAAGGAGGACATCCTTAAAGCTCTGGCAGCCTGCGGCATCGACGAAAAGCGCCGTCCCGAGACTCTGTCCATAGAGGAGTTCGCTGCGCTCAGCAGGGCGTTCCTGTGTTCGTAAGACAGTCTGCAAGACCGACAGGCGCTTCAGTTCGTTGTATAAAAGTAATAGTGGCAGCAGCCGTTTGTCCATGTTGCGCAAACATCAACTATGTAAATGCCGTCCTGCGGGACGGTGAATTTATATCCGGATGGACCAGCCGTCACCTCCCGCGGTATCATTTTGCCGTAGTCCTGCGCATCCGCGGCGCTTTCCGAATAGATCTCTATAGAAACCGACTCCGGATCCTTGTCAAATTTAAGTGTTAAGCTGCAGTCATCATTTTCCGACGGTTTTATTTGCGCCAGGCCATGAATTTTATAGAGGTGAAGCGGGCCGGGGCTGTCGGCTGTTACTTGGGATCCGCCGAAAAGACCGCCTGTCTTCCAGGAATAGGTACCGCGCTGAGCTTCAATTTCACTGTCTGTCCCGTTGGATATCTTAAGCATGGGCGGCTCACTCTGTCTGCCGCAGAAGACCAGCAGGACCGCAGCAACAATTATCACAGCGATGCAGCATATCGTAAAGATCGTCTTTTTCTTTTCAGGATCCATGCGAAGCCTCCTTTCCGGACATTCCTTGTTCTGTCATTATATCACATGCCCCCCCCCGGGCAATATATGGCCGTTTGACCTAAATCACTTCAAAACGCTTCAAAAATGGGCGTTTGTGTGATAAAATACATTAATTAGCGAACATGGCACGGCGCCGGCTGAGTGCGCAGCATATATTTTTCAGAGCTGCGACTCGATTTGATCCATTGCCGGAAAACGAGGCGCGGCCCTTAAGGAGATAAAATGTTAGACATCAAGTTTGTAAGAAGCAATCCGGAGCTCGTAAAGGAGAACATCCGCAAGAAGTTCCAGGACGAAAAACTGCCTCTGGTGGACGAAGTAATAGCGCTGGATGAGCAGCTGCGCGCTGCCAAGACCCGCGGCGACGAGCTTAGGGCTCTGCGCAACACCGTAAGCCGCGAGATAGGCGGTTTCATGAAGCAGGG
>JAFWVZ010000176.1 GCA_017523605.1 Bacillota bacterium
ACGAGAGCGTAGACACCTTCTACACCTGCATACTCTGCCAGAGCTTCTCGCCCAGCCACTGCTGCGTGGTAACTCCGGAAAGACTCGGACTTTGCGGCGCCGTTTCCTGGCTGGATGCAAAGGCTACCAACGAGCTGAACCCGACCGGACCGTGCCAGCCCATCAAGAAGATAGGCTGCACCGACGAGCGTCTGGGCGCCTACACCGAGGTCAACAAGATCGTCGGCGAGGCTACCCACGGTGCTGTTGAGCAGGTAACTCTCTACTCCCTGATCGAAGACCCGATGACCAGCTGCGGCTGCTTCGAGTGCATCTGCGGCATCATGCCGGAAGCTAACGGCGTTATCGTCTGCAACCGTGAGTATGCAGGCATGACTCCGTCCGGAATGACATTCGGTGAGCTCGCTTCCATGACCGGCGGCGGAGTCCAGACTCCGGGCTTCATGGGACACGGACGCCACTTCATCGGATCCAAGAAGTTCATCTCCGCGGAGGGCGGACTTGAGCGCATCGTATGGATGCCCAAGGAGCTTAAGGACGACGTAGCACCCAGACTCAACAAGACAGCTAAAGAACTGTACGGAATAGACAACTTCGCCGACATGATCTGCGACGATTCCATCGCCACGGATACGGAAGGCGTACTTGCGTTCCTGCAGGAAAAGGGACATTCGGCACTCGGACTTGACCCGATAATGTAAGACCCTTCAATAAATGCCGGGGCGCAGGTAATACTGTGCTCCGGCGTTTTGTATAGCAGCGTCCCCTGCCCATTTGCGGGAGGCGGTGCCATACATAGAAAGGAGTATTTTTCAGCATGCCAAAGATCACATTCAGACACGAGGACGGAAAGACCGTAGACATAGAACTTCAGAGCGGCATTACCCTTCTGGAGGCGGCAAGGCTCGCCAACGTTGCGATAGACGCCCCCTGCTCCGGTAACGGCTCCTGCGGAAAATGCAGGGTAAGGATAGCAGAGGGAACTCCGGACAGCGAGCGCACACGTCACATTAATGAAGAGGACGAAAAGAACGGCTGGCGTCTGGCATGCCTTACCAAGGTAACCGGCGACGTTACCGCGGAAGTTCCGGACATTGCCGCGGCATACAGAAGCCGCATGAAGATAGCCGACATCTCCTCGGGCAAGGAAGTTGAGATCTTTACCAGGATACAGGAAGACATTGCCGCAGCAGGCATAGAGAGCGGCTGCGGAATAAGGCAGATAAAGCTTACCCTTCCGGAACCTTCGCTGGACGACACCATGCCGGACGACGAAAGACTGGAGCGTGCGCTTAAGGCAGAGACCGGCGCGGAAAAGATAGACGTGCCCTACTCTGTTCTCCGCACACTGCCGGGAATGCTCCGCAAAGAGGATTTCCGCATCACCGTTACAGTATCGGAAGAAGACAGCACTCTTAAGGTCCTCAGAGTCCAGCCCGGAGACGGAACTCCCGCGTGCGGACTTGCGATAGACATCGGCACCACATCCGTAACAGGCATACTCGCGGACCTTTCCGACGGAAAGATCCTGGCCAAGGCATCCTCCGGAAACGGCCAGATACGTTACGGCGCGGACGTCATCCACAGAATAGTAGAGCAGGAAAAAGAAGGCGGAATAGAGACCCTTCAGAAGGCTGTCATAGAAGAGACTATAATCCCGCTCATCAGGATAATGGAAAAGCAGGCCGGAACAGATGCGGAAAGCGTCGTAAGGCTTACGATAGCCGGAAACTCCACCATGAACCACCTGTTCCTGGGAATAGACGCCGGTCCATTAAGAAGGGAGCCCTACATCCCCGCGTTCTTCAGCTGCAGCCCGGTGCGCGCCGAAGAGCTCGGCCTTCCCGTAAACGCGGAAGCTCTGGTGCATATTATGCCTAACATAGGAAGCTACGTCGGCGGCGACATAACCGCCGGCACGCTTGCAAGCATGGTCTGGAACAAAGACGAGATATGCCTGTTCATAGACCTTGGGACCAACGGCGAGCTTGTTCTTGGAAACAACAGCTTCCTGATGAGCTGCGCATGCTCCGCGGGACCTGCCTTCGAAGGCGGAGACATTTCCTGCGGTATGAGAGCCACGGACGGAGCTGCAGACGCATGCAAGATAGATAAAGAAACGATGGAGCCGGAGCTCAGCATCATTGGAGACGGCGAACTCGTGGGCATATGCGGAAGCGGACTTATCGACACCATTTCCGAGCTTTTCCGCTGCGGGATCATCAACGCCAAGGGCCAGTTCGTCCGCGAAGGCGAAAGAGTAAAGCGCAACGAGCACGGCATGGGACGCTTCGTCCTGGCCGTAAGGAGCGACGGACGCGAGGTAAGCATTACCGAGGGCGACATAGACAACTTCATCCGCGCCAAGGGTTCCATTTTCTCCGCGGTAATGACCATGCTCAACGCTCTGGACATGGACGTAAGCGTGATCGACAGCGTATACGTTGCCGGCGGAATAGGAAGCGGCATCAACATGGACAACGCGGTACGCATAGGAATGCTTCCGGACATAGAACGCGAGCGTTTCCACTACATAGGAAACTCTTCGCTTGCCGGAGCTTACGCGGCTCTGACCGGTACCCAGGCTGAGGAAAAGATAGCTGAGCTCGGACGAAGCATGACCTATCTGGAACTGTCCACGGTCCCCGGATACATGGATTCCTTCGTGGCTGCATGCTTCCTGCCCCATACGGACGCATCGCTCTTCCCCAGCGTACAATGATAGTTCCGGAAGCGAAGCCCGGTTCCCGTCACCGACCGGTTCCGGTGCCGCGCATTAGGATAACAAAAGACAACAATGAAAGACATTCCCAACAACTACAGAGAAAACCCGATCAGGTATTATAAAGAAGAACTGCAGAACGTAAGCGCGGAGGACGCCGCGGCCAGGCTAGGCCTTAAGCAGGAAGACGATAGCGTAATACTGCGCATTTTAGGGACTGATTACAGAATAAACATTCCGTCATTCTGCTTCGAGCGCCTGGATCCGGATAAGCCGGACTACCTGCAGGGACAGGCCGCACAGGTGCTCGTGCTGCATCTTCTTGCGGAATGCAGGATAGTGCCCTCTTCCGGCGCTTTCATCTCCTACAGGGAGTATCCCAGCGGAGATCTGTATTATAAAGCGTTCGAAGGTCGCTGCCTTAAGCGCCTGGCGTACTCCTACGGCACGAAGATAGAAGCATTTAAGAAAGACTGTGCTGCTGCCGGAGCGCAGCCCATAGAAGGCGGAGACGCTGCCTTCAGAATAGAATTCATGCCCGGTCTGGATCTTAAGCTTATACTCTGGGGCCCGGACGAAGAATTCCCTCCTTCGGCGCAGATACTGTTCTCCGACAACTTCCCGGTAACCCTTTCCGCGGAAGGCGCGTCGGGCCTTTGCGACATAGTGATAAGCGCAATAAAGGCGGCCGGCAGAAAATGATGTTCTGTTAAGGAACACCGGTAAACCAAAAAGGCGGGGTATACCCGCCTTTATTATTTTTTGAAAACGTCAGAATGCATACCGGATGCCCTGCCGCAGTCTGACTATACAGCCATTATCCTCTTGCGCATCCAGACAAGCTTTACAAGCGAAGCGCCTTCCTTTACAGCCAGCGAATAGCGGTAGCTGCGGTCCTTCCACAGGCATATGCCCTGTCCGGAACCGTTTAGGTAAACGGTGCATTCCGGCTTGTTCTCCGGATACTTTATCTCCTGTGTCCAGTCGTAATACATTCCGGAGATGTCCGCATCCCCTCTTCCGTGCTGCATGCGGAAATCGTACTCTATGCAGTCCGCGTCGCGCAGCCTTATTCCGTAAACGGTCTTGGCTCCGTCGATCGCGTAGAATATGGGACTTTCCTCGGCTATGTCCGTGTAATTGAACTCTTTGGGGCACATTGCGCGGAACTCGGCTTCCGTATATTCCCTGTAAGGGTTTGCCATACCTACCGGCACAGGACCTACGTCGTCGTTAAGTATCTCGTCCGGTCCGTCCTGATCCGTTCCGGGAGCATCCTCTGCTGCTTTCAGCTTTGCTCTTTGTATGTCTTCTTCCAGATCCTTTTTCAGCTGTTCCAGCTCTGCTTTGTTCTCATCGCCTTCGGTAAGCGATCCGCTCTTCTGCGCACAGTACGCAGCGTACAGCACCGCAGCTATAACTGCCAGTCTGAAAGCTGTTCTTCCTTTCATGCAGGTCTCCCCTTTCTTTTGATCTTTAAGTGTATTATACAGTATAGATGCGCAGTTTTCTACTTTTTTGCATCTCCCGACTTTCCGGAGCCTCCCGGTAGCGGCAGCATGTTCCGGCATGCCCTTTAAAGGCGTAAAAATGCCCGTCTGACGCGTTTTACAGCGAGAGACGGGTAAATACTCGTTTTACGTGTTTTCCGCCGTCATACGGCGTTTTTGCACTTACGCTATTCCGTTCTGAGCCTTGCAGGCCTTGATGACGTGCTTGCAGAGAACTGCAGAAGTAACGGATCCTACGCCGCCGGGGACCGGAGTGATGGCGCCTACGATGGGCTCTGCCTTATCGAAGTCTACGTCGCCGCAGAGCTTGCCCTTGGCGTCGTTCCAGCTGATACCTACGTCTATTACGGTCTGGCCTGCGGACAGGTACTCGGGACCTACGCTCTCCATCTGGCCGGAAGCAGCGATCACAACGTCTGCCTCTCTGGTGATGGACGGAACGTCTACGGTCTTGGTGTGGCAGATGGTAACGGTGGCGTTGGCGTTCATGAGCATCATGGCTACCGGCCTGCCTATTACGAGGCTGCGGCCTATTACTGCGGCCTTCTTGCCCTTAAGATCTACGTTGTAGTACTTAAGAATTTCCATGGAAGCCTGTGCGGTGCAGGGCGGGAATCCCAGATCCTTGCCTGCGTAAACGCCTGCCTGGGAACCGGTGGTAGCTCCGTCTATGTCCTTCTCGGGCTTCAGCATGTTGCGTGCTCTCTTCTCATCCAGGTGCTTGGGAAGCGGCAGGAACATGAGTATTCCGTTTACCGAAGGATCGTCGTTGATCTCCTGGAGCTTCTTGTCGAAGTCTTCCTGGGAAACGTCTTCCGGCAGCTCGAATACCTGCACGTCTACGCTGCAGGAATTCATGGTCTTTGTGGCTCCTCTCTCGTAAGCGAGATCGTTGTCCTTTGCTCCTACTCTTAAAATGCCGAGCTTGGGTACTATTCCCTTTGCTCTGAGTTCTTCCGCAGTTGCCTTGCACTCTTCCTTGATGGAGGCAGCTACTTCCTTACCGCTGAGTATCATTGCGCTCATGTAGTTCTCCTTCCTAATCTGTATTCTTTGCAGATATATAACATTACTATTTTATCACATTGCTTTTGCCTGCGCTATCTCTTTGCGAGTGCCGCGGCATGAGCCTTAATGTTAGCAGATGTTATTCCGTACTCTTCCAGAAGCTCGCCGGAAAGCCCGGACTGTCCGAACCTGTCCATTACGGCAACGTGGTCGAACTTTATGCCGTCCGTCTCCACCAGACCGCGCGCTACTGCTTCTCCGAGTCCGCCGTACATGTTGGCTTCCTCGCAGACCAGTACCTTTCCGCCGCATTTCTTAACGCCGGCGGCTATGGTATCCATGTCCAGAGGCTTAATGGTGTGGATGTTTACCAGCTCGGCGTTGACGCCTTCGGCGGCAAGCTCGTCTACGGCTGCCACAGCAAGAGCTGTCATTACACCGGTGGCCACGATGCATACATCGCTTCCGTGCCTGAGTATCTGAGCCTTGCCTATCTCTATCTTGTCTTCGAGCGAGGTAACTATGGGCATGGGCTCTCTGGAGGTCCTCATGTAGCAGGGACCTTTGTGCTCGTACAGAAGCTTTGCCATAAGCTTGGCCTGGTTGAAGTCGCAGGGAGAAAGCACCGTCATGTTAGGCAGCGCCCTCATTGCAGCCACGTCCTCTATGCACTGGTGCGAACCGCCGTCTCCCGCAGGAGTTATTCCGCAGTGCGACCCTACGATCTTAACGTTAAGGTTCGGATAGCAAACGGAGTTCCTGATTATCTCGAAAGCTCTTCCTGCGGCGAATACCGCAAAAGAGTTTGCGAACGGGGAAAGCCCTGTCCTTGCAAGGCCTGCAGCCATTCCTATAAGATCCTGCTCTGCTATGCCTGCTTCTATGTATCTGTCCGGATAGGCCTTGCGGAATGCCTGGGAGCCTGTTGCGCTGCCCAGATCCGCATCCAGACATATGATGTCTTCGTGCTGTGCGGCCAGCTCCACAAGTCCTTCGCTGTAACCGTGGCGTGTTGCCTTTTTAACTACGTCTGCCATGTCAATTACCTCCGAGATCCTTGCGGGCCTGCTCCAGCTGTTCGGCGTTGGGAGCCTTGCCGTGCCAGCCTACTGCGTTCTCCATGAACGATACGCCCTTGCCTTTAACTGTATTGGCAATGATGCAGTGAGGCTTGCCTTCCGTAAACTTGTCCAGAGCTGTAAGTATCTGGTCGAAATCGTGTCCGTCTATTTCGTCCATGGCGAATCCGAAAGCTTCCATCTTTGCCTTAAGATCTCCCAGGGACATTACCTCGTCCGTGGTGCCGTCTATCTGAAGGCCGTTCTTATCTATGAATACTGTAAGATCGTCCAGTTTATAGTGAGCGGCGGCCATGAAAGCTTCCCAGCAGATGCCTTCCTGGATCTCGCCGTCTCCTACGATGGCATAGACCTTGTTGGGCATCTTCTTAAGTTTGAATCCCAGAGCCATGCCTACCGCAACGGATATGCCCTGCCCCAGGGAACCCGTGGAACAGTCAATCCCGGGACACTTTGCGCTGTCCGGATGGCCCTGGAACGGATGATGGAGCCTTCTTAAGTACTGCATCTCCTCCTTGGGTACATATCCTTTATCCGCGAGAATCGCGTAAAGCGGAGGGTTGGAATGACCTTTGGAAAGCACGAACCTGTCGCGCCTTTCGTCCGCCGGGTCCTCGTAAAGAGCCATTTTGGAATAATACAATGCGACCATTATGTCCGTCGCCGAAAGCGATCCGCCCGGATGGCCCGATCCTGCCTTAGCGATCATTTCCACCGCGTCCAGACGGATCTGCCGGGCTTTTTCCTGCAGCTGTTTTTTATCCATTGCTGATCCTTTCCGATAATTATGTGCTTAGTGCCGCGTTAAGACCGTCCGGCCTTCGCCGGCACAGATAAATTATACTACAATTCTGCCGCCGCAAAAAGTATAATAGTGTCAGAAAACGAATACAAAAAACGCAAAGGAGGACATCATGCGCCACTATATAATCATTAAACTTAAGGACCGCACAACTAAAAACGAAGTCGCTCAAAAAGCCCGCTCCATTTTCGAAAAGACTCTTCAGATCGAAGGCGTGCAAAGCGTCAACGTTTACGAGAACTGCGTGGACCGCCCCAACCGATTCGACGTAATGATATAGATGGAGATGCAGCCCGAAGCGCTCGCTCTTTACGATCCGTCCGACGCCCACATGGAGTGGAAACGTTACTGCGACCCGCTTCTGGAGGCCAAGACCGTATTCGACTGCGAATAGTCCGGCCATGTTCTGAATGCAGGTAAATAAGCGGACGGCGGGGATGCTTCCCTGCCGTCCTTTGTTTTGTCAGTGATCCGACCTAATATCTTCAGACCGTCATGCACGTTTAATCCATCTAGTAGTAATATCTCGGCGAGAAAGCTACTATCTCGTAGCGGTCAATGCTGTCCTGCGGGAAGCTCATGTCCTCGAACGGACCTATCATGTTGGTCTGGAACTTTGCCCTGTTCTCTCCGGGTATCTCTTCCAGGAACAGCACAGGATTGATGCTCGACTGGACCGCGAACTGCGAACCGAAGCCTACCAGTTTTCCTTCCTTGTCGTAGCAGTAGACGTAGAATTCGATCTCATCCAGATTCGCGCCCTCCGGCAGTACAACGAAACCGTTGGGTCTGTGAAGCATGCCCGCGCCTGTCTGGGAGTTGACGGAAACGAGCATCTCGGTGATCTCGGCGTCATAGCGCTTATACTCGCCCGTCCATATGTAAGCGTCCACCTCGTCCACCTTTATCACCACGCCCTCCGGGAAAGCGTCAGCCGCAGCCTGTCCGGGGAAGTAGAGGTACTCGTCCGGCAACAGATAATTGTAGATGAAGTCGCCTTTCTCTCCCGGAAGAAGGACCTTCGTGCAGGAGGCCGGAAGCGCATAGAAGCCGAGTTCCCTTCCGTCCGGACCGAGCGCGGTGAAATAGAGCTGATCGAGCACCAGCTGCCCGTCGGATTTGTTCTCTACCGGAACCCGTACGAAAACATATTTTCTGCTCGACTCGTTAAAGTGCACTACCTCCGGCGCTCCAAGTTCATATGCGGATGCGTCGACGGCCTTGCGGCTGTCGTACCAGTCAGCGGTAAGGTCGAATGCCTTCAGATGGCTCACCAGGCGGTAGGACAGGGACTCGTTTTCGGATAAGTCTATGCTCAGTTCTGGATAGCTGAAATGCACAGGGTACTCTTTTCCGTCGATGATGAATGCTTCTTCCGTCCACTCGAAGCTAAGCTCATTTCCAATGTAGCTGAGACGCCCCTTACCGTCTTCACCGAGGGTCATGGTGCCGGGCTCCGCTCCGCTGCGGATGCAGTAGTTGCGGAGTATGTCGTAGCTGAAATACTGCGACTGGCTGTAATTCGTGTAGTTGTCCAGTTCGTAGTTTCCTGCCATCTGAGCCATCTTTTCCGAGATAGGATCTGCGGGCGGGGTCTGGGATTCAGGTTCCGGCTCGGGTTCCGGCTGCGTTTCGGCTGCAGGCGGGGTCTGCTGTTCGGGAGGGGTCACCGTGTTTTGCTCAGCAGACGACGGAGGCGATGCCGAGTTGGACTGAGACTCGTTTCCGTTCCCGGGCGTACCGCCGCCGGAGCCGCAGGATACAAGACCCAACAGCAAAAGCGCTACAATGATGACGCAAAATAACCTTTTCATCTTACTCTCCTCTCTTGCCCCGATCGAGGATATTCCTGATCGGATGTGATCCGTCTTACTCTATTACCTCGAGCCTGCCTTCGATGCCAAGGCCCAGATGCTTGTTCTCTTCGAAGTACCCCAGCAGCGTCTGTACGTCGCTTGTGGTAAGTATGGACGGTTTGCCGTTGGCTTCCACTTCCTCGTGAGTCACATTGAAGAAGTCTTCCAGATTGTTGTAGTGGAACTCCTGGATGCCTACGACGTATATCTTGTCGTCCTGAACTTCCTCGCCGTTCAGCTCGCATTTAAGGAGCTGATGCTTAGACTTGGAGTATATCACGTGCATGCCCTTTGACAGCTGGTAGAACTCCGTATGGTCTCCCAGCCACGCCTCGTCTCTGTAGATGTGAAGAAGCATTCTCTTCAGCTGCGCTCCTGTTACCTTTACCCCGTAGGACTTGCCGTCGTACGGATAGCACTCGGTAAAGTCCTGGAAGGTAACGATCGGGCCGAGGTGCTCCTTGCGCACGGAACCGGATCCCATGAAGAACAGGTCCACATCCAGAGAATCCCTCATTGCATCCGCGAACACACTTCCAAGAGCCGTCTGCATCCATCTGTCCGGATGTGTAAGCTCGGAGTCGAAGTTCGCCACTACCTTTGCGTACTTAAGGTCCGTCTTAGCCTTTATGGAGGCGATCAGCTCTTCTATCCTCTCATCCCTGGGGCAGTTTTCGGCATTGATCGGTACCGGAGTCCATGTATATTCCGCAACGCAGTTGTTGTCGGTATCCACGATGATGTCGAATCTTCCTATCTGATCCGTTCCTGTACCTGCCTGAACTATAAGGATGTCGTTCACCTTGGCCGGCTCTGTTATGAATGTGTGCGAATGGCCGCCGATTATTACGTCCACGCCCCACGCAGGATCCAGCATGGCAGCAAGTTTCTTATCCTCCTCGAAGCCGATGTGAGTAAGAAGCACAGTAAAGTCTATGTCAAGCGCATTGTAAGCGTTGCATATCTTGCCTATTTCCTGCGCCGCGTCCTGGATGCCTATGAACGATCCGATAAGGTTCTCGCTCTTGGTCTGGGAGATGACTTCCTCGGTAAGTATGCCTATGAAGAGGATCTTCATCCCGTCGATCTCAAGGATGTAGTGGGAATTGAAGAGTCTGGTGTCGTTGCCCTTAATATAGAGATTTGCATTTATTATCGGGAACGTCGCCAGCTTTTCCAGGAACAGAAGATGCGCCACACCGTAGTCGGTCTCGTGGTTGCCCAGAGTTACGACGTCCGGGGCCAGAAGGTTTACGATCTGGATGGTGGACAGCCCCTGGAACTCGCTGTCTATTACGGAACCTCTGAACATGTCGCCCGCTATGGCGTAGACAACGTTTGGATCCTCGTTGCGGCACTTCGTAAGATATCCGGACAGCATGGATACGCCGCCGGTAAGTTTCTCGTCTACCTGCTCTGCCAGGAAGTCTCCGTGCATGTCGTTTGAATGAAGAAGCGTAAGCTTTTTATAGCGCTGTCCGTCTGCGAACTTGTTCTCCTGCATGTTAGCCTGCCTTTCCGACCTTGCGGTCTGCACTGTGGATGAGATGCTGATGCTTGTCTTTAATTGTTGTGGATGAAATGCTTATTATATCGTTTTATTTTCTCAGTGCCGCGTAGGACACGGGGAATTCGAAGTATGTATCGGGATACGGTTCGTCCTTAAGCGTAAAGTGCCACCACTCGCAGTCTATGGGCTCAAACCCTTCGCTTTCCATAAGGTCCTTAAGGAACTGCCTGTTTTTGTACTGCTCCTGCGTAACGCCTTTGTAGTCCGGGTGCGACACCTCGCTGAAGAAATCGAAAGGACTTCCCATGTCCACCTCCTTGCCTGTCTTCATGTCCAGGAACGTAAGGTCCACCGTGCTACCTCTGCTGTGGCTGGAGCGGCTTGAAACGTAGCCTTTTTCGAAGAGCTCCTGTTTCTGAAGGTCCGGATAGAAGAACAGCTTCATCCGCTGGTCCAGATCCTCTATTCCCCAGAGAACGAAGTGGCGTACCGCACACGCTGGTCTGTAGGCGTCGAATATCTTAAGACGGTAGCCGTACACGTTCGCCTTATTGGCCACGGCCTTTAGCGCCCTTGCAGCCTCAACGGTAAGTATGGCGCAGGGCTCTTCGTAGCCGTCTATGCGGTCTCCGATGAAGTTGTAAGTGGAGAAGTACCTTATCTCCTGCACAATCCCCGGCACGTAGTCCGAAAGGAGCACGAATCCGGAGGAGTCGTTTACTGATCTTTCCATATTTCCATCTGCCATGTGTCAGTCCTTCATTTTTTGTAAAATCTGAATATCCCGGGTCTGTTCGCCGTTTTCCATCTGTCCGCGCAGTCGCCTTCCAAAGGCCATATTAGAAGCTCTGAAAAACGTATGTCTGCCTTTGCAAGCGCAGAAACGTCCTCTATGCTGCAGTTACAAAGCCCCAGGCATTTTCCGGGGATCCGGTCCCCCGAGGCAAACGCCTCCGCAAGCGGAGCAATGTCCGGAAGAGCGGCGTCCTTAAGATAGAACATGAACAGCTCCGTAAGCCCCCTCAAAAAGGACAGATCCTTCATGTACTCCGCATGCAGTATGAAAAGATCCTGGAGATCCTTAAAGCCGGAGATGAAGCCGTAATGCTTTAGCGGCGCAAGAATGTAGCAGCCTATTATCCTGCACTTTCCAAGCATCTCCAGGACCGCCTCATCCGAAAGATCGGAAACAGCCAGCGTTACCTTTGGCGTCTTCATGTTGAAGGCTGAGATGGTCTTTTCCCACGGAACGAAGCCGCCGGTCACCGGCGTTCCGTCTTCGTTTATTCCTATCGGAAGGTACGCGCCCTCTTCAGCTGCCTTGAAAAGTTTTTCGAATTGATCCTGCTGCATCCTTTTTCTTCCCGAAACTTTATAACGGTCCCGATCTAGTCCCGCGTCCCTACTTGGTAAGGCGGTCGACAAGTCCGTCTATCTGTATGTCCGTCATACCTGCTTTTACAAGATACGCTCTGGCAAAGGCAGACAGATCCGCAGTCTTAAGCTCCACGGTCTTGCTCCCTGCTACTGTATACATCATAGCTATCAGGTTCTTGTCAAGTATTATGTCGTATTTTGCCTTATCTTTTTGCTCTGTTATCTCGTAATAGTTGTCGTAAGTGATCATGTAGTCGTCGATTATCTCCTGATAGGAAGCTCCGCAAAGCATCTCTATCAGCATGCACACGAAACCCGTGCGGTCCTTGCCCTCGGTGCAGTGCACAAGGTACGGGCCGTCCTTTTCAGCCATCGCGGTAAATCCCTGTGCTATCTTGGCGGTAAAGATCCGGCCTTTGATCGTTCACAGGTCAGTTATCCGCAGGAGCATCGAAGATCTGACCGGGCAGCTTTTCTTTTTTCATGTACGGAAATGCTTTATCGAATTCCTGTACTTCAGCTTCGTCCACGTAATAGCCCTCAGGAGTCTGATACACCCCGGTAACTCCGTCAAGATATCCGGGCTTAAGTTCTCTGCACAGGAAGAACGAATCGTCCGCACCCTCCGGAAGATCATGGTAACGAATACCGAAATTCCTTGCGTAGCCGAAGCCGCACTTGCTGTAGAAATCTATGTTTCCCTCGAACAGCACTGCGCCGAACCCCATTCCGGCAGCCTTTTCCAGACAGTAGTCAAGAAGCAGCTTTCCGTATCCCTGTCTTTTCAGCTTAGGAGCGATGCATATCGGGCCCATGGTAAGGACGTCTACGGTCCTGCCGTCGTCCGCCTCTATGACTGTCCTCATGAACACGTTCTGTCCGATAAGGCGTCCATCCTTTTCCATCACATAGTCCAGTTCCTTTACGAACGCGGGATCGTCCCTCAGGACGTGCAGAACGTAGTGCTCGCTGCAGCCAGGACGGTAAACGTTCCAGAACGACTCCCTTACGAGCATCTCGACGTTCCTGTAGTCTTTTTCTTCTTCCAAACGAATGGTAATGTCATTATTCTTTTTCATTTCTGTCTCTTTTGACGGAGCCTTCCCTCGTCTTTTCCTAATCGGTAAAACCGAATAACGTCTTGATCATCCGGTAATTACCAGATGTACGGTATGAGTCTGTATCTTACTTTTTCCTTATACTTCGAGTATCCCTTAAGCTTGGTCTCAAGGACCTGTTCTTCGTTCTTTATGCGTTTTACGATTATGGGTATGTATGCAAGCATTATTATGAACGACGGCCAGGATCCGAGCAC
>JAFWVZ010000177.1 GCA_017523605.1 Bacillota bacterium
ATGATGACGTTAGTTATAGTGTGGATCATCCTGGAACCGGTGGCGACGGCGGAAATGTCCGCGTTGACACCGTACTGTCCGACTACCCACAGGTCCACCGCTCCGTAGAGCGACTGAAGGATGAGCGCGCCGAGAACGGGCATGGCGAACTTGATAAGCGGCCCGAATAACGGGCCGCTTGTGAATGTATAAGCTTTGCTGACTTTGCCTTCCATCGGATGCAGACGATCTTATCTCTCGAGCATCTTTACGGCTCTTCCGAGATACTTCAGGTAGGTCACCAGAGCCACTATGGAGAGCACTCCCGCTATGATAGCGAACACACCGGAGATCGCCTTAACGACTGCGCCGCTGGAGAATATGGTCTCGAGCAGCTTGATGACTATGACTATCGCGTAAATTGCAATTATTATCTTGAACAGCTTGGTGCCGCGCTCTGCCATTTCGTCGTTGCCGAGCTTTTTCGCGATGTTGATGATTCCGTCGATGCACAGATAGGTGATGACGGGGGAGATGACGCTGCTGATGACCTCGAATACTCCGGAAAGAAGGGCATTCTTAGCGAAGACGGTCTGAAGCAGCGATACGACTATGCCTACGATGGCTATGATGAATCCCTGTCTGAAGCGGGTCTCATCCTTGCCGGCCGCGTTGAGGCCTACAAGCTGAAGAATGAATGCAACGATGGCAAGTATGCCGGCGATGACGGCTATCAGACCGCCGCCTATGATCGCTGATCCGCCTGCGTTTACTGCGTTTTCTACAGAACTGGTAGACTTGACTGCGCCGAGTACCAGGCCTCCGCCTACAGCGCCCAGAAGGGCTACGATGAGGCTGAGTATCTCCGCGGTGCGGAGCTTCTTGATTCCGTTAAGTGCGTTTGAAAATTCCATTTTTTCTCCTTTCATGCCTTAATGATGCATGTATATTGGTTTATGAAAGCAGTTATCTATTCTAATGTTTTAAATAAAAAAAGTCAATTGCAGCGTGTAATTCCGGTCCGGTCACAAGTAAGATATGACGTCCGGCCTGCGTTTGTGGTAAAATCATATTTATGGAGATAAATAAAATAGCAACTATACATACGGATCTGGACGGAAAGTTCGGCCTTCCCAGGCAGAGCGGTCTTGTGCCGCAGCTTACCGGCCGAATAGTATTCGAAAAGGAATTCCGCAGGGAGGAGGCGCTTCGCGGCCTGGAGAACTGGTCGCACATCTGGCTGATCTGGGGGTTCTCCATGAATCTTGACGCGGGTTGGACGCCTACGGTAAGACCTCCGAGGCTCGGCGGCAACAAAAGAGTAGGCGTGTTCGCAAGCAGATCGCCTTTCAGACCGAACGGGCTGGGCCTTTCTCTTGTAAAGCTTATAAAGGTAGATCTCGACTGCCCCGACGCTCCGGTCCTTGTGGTAGGCGGCGTGGATATGGCGGACGGGACGCCGGTATACGATATAAAACCGTACAATCCGGAGTTCGAATCCGTGCCGGATGCGAGGCGGGGATTTCTTGAAAACACCGAATGGAGCAGCCTTGCAGTATGCGATCCTAAAGGGCTTCTGGACACTGTAGATCCGGACAAGAGGGCGGCTCTGGAGGAGCTTCTTAAGTTGGATCCAAGGCCTCATTATCAGGACGACCCTGAGCGCGTCTACGGATTTTCCTACGCAGGCATGGAAATACGCTTCCGGGTAGCGGAAAAGGCTTTGATAGTTGAGGAAATAATTGATAAACTATAATGTATGGGTAAAAAGAAACTGCTCTTACATTCCTGCTGCGGTCCTTGTTCCACGGCAGTCATAGAAAGACTTCTTGAGGACGGCGGATATTCCGTGTCCGTGTTTTACTGCAACCCGAACATTACGGATCCGGAGGAATATGCTCACAGAAAGTCTGAGCAGATAAGGTTCCTGGCGGAGATCAACAAGCAGGGGGTTGAAGTTCCTTTCATAGATGCGGACTACGATCCGGAGAGCTTCCTTGCGGCTGTAAAAGGTCTGGAAGAGGAGCCTGAGGGCGGAGCGCGCTGCTCTGTTTGCTTTGAACTGCGGCTCCGCAGGGCCGCGCAGTACGCTGCGGAGCATGGATTCGACTGCTTCGATACCACGCTTACGGTAAGCCCTTACAAGAACTACGATGTAATATCATCGATAGGACGCAGAATCTCGGAAGAGACCGGGGTGGAATATCTTTCCGGCAATTACAAGAAGAAGGACGGATACAGGCGTTCCGTGGAGCTTAGCAGAAAGTACGGGCTCTACCGCCAGCACTTCTGCGGCTGTGCTTTTTCGCTCAGGGATGCGCAAAGGAAAGCTGCGGGATCTGACGGGACAGGAATTCCGGAAGAACAGAATTCACCGGCAGCATCCGCCGCGCCGGAGGTACAGGCATGAAGTACGCCGGTGTGGTGGTCGACAACAACACGAACGCGACAGACGCGATCTATACATACAAGACGGATCTGGAAGACATACGCATAGGGCAGAAAGTGATGGTGCCTTTCTCCATGCACGACCGCAGGGCGGAAGGGTATGTGGTGTCCCTGTCGGACGAAGCTCCGGAAGGCGTAAAACGTTTCAAGAGCATAGAGTCCGTGGTACCGGACGTGCAGCTTTCGGAGGAGGCTGTGGGCACAGCTCTTTGGATGCGCGACCGTTTCCTGTGCAGGTACATAGAGGCGCTCAAATGCTTCCTGCCGGTGTCGGATGTTAAGAGAAAGACCAAGGATCCTTTCGAGGACATAGAACCGGAAGTACCGTCCGTTAAGGAGCTTACTGAGGAACAGACCGCGGCTCTGGCAAGGATAGGGTCGGCGCTCGCGGAGCGCAGGAACAGGATATTCCTTCTGCACGGAGTTACAGGATCCGGCAAGACCGAAGTCTACATGCAGGCCATGAAGAGCGTCATAGAAGACGGCAGGCAGGGCATAGTGCTTGTACCGGAGATATCGCTTACGCCCCAGCTGGTGGGACGGTTCATGGGGCGCTTCGGCAAAGAAAGCATAGCGGTGCTCCACAGCAGACTGACTCCCGCGCAGAGGGGCGCGCAGTACAAAAGGATAGAGAGCGGCGAGGTAAAACTGGTGATAGGCGCCAGATCGGCCGTATTCGCGCCGCTTAAGGACATAGGGCTGATAATAATGGACGAGGAGCACGAGACCTCCTACAAGTCCGACATGAGCCCCAAATACGACACTCTGGAGGTAGCCGAAAGGCGTGCCTTAACGCACGGAGCCGTTATAGTTCTGGGAAGCGCCACGCCCTCCGTGGTGGACTACAGCAGGAGCGAGAGCGGCGTCTTCGAAAGAATAGAACTTACGGAACGCTACAACAAGAACCCGCTTCCAACCGTGGAGATAGTGGATATGTCGGCCGAGATAAGGGCAGGCAACAGGAGCCTGTTCTCGCAAAGGCTGCTGGACCAGATACAGCGCTGCCTTAAGGAGAAAAAGCAGATAATACTGTTCCTTAACCGCAGAGGATACGCTTCGTTCGTGTCATGCAGGGAGTGCGGTCATACCATGCGTTGTCCGGAATGCGGAATAAGCTACACTTACCACAGGCAGGAGGGGGCTCTGATGTGCCACTACTGCGGCCGCAGGATACCCATGCCCAAGGTCTGCCCGGAATGCGGCAGCAAGCTCATAGGCGGTTTCGGAGCGGGGACCGAGCAGGTGGAGCTTAAGGTAAAGGACCTGTTCCCGGAAGCTGCCGTGGAGCGCCTGGACCTTGATACTGCCAAGAAAAAAGGCAGCATGGAGAGCGTCCTTAAGCGCTTCGGCAAGGGCAAGGTGGACATACTCATAGGCACCCAGCTGGTTGCAAAAGGACTGGATTTCGCTAACGTAGGGCTTGTCGGAGTCATCTCCGCGGACGTATCGCTCAACATCCCGGACTTCAGAAGTTCGGAAAGGACTTTCCAGCTTATAACTCAGGTGGCGGGTCGCTCGGGAAGAGGAAACGAGCCCGGACTGGTTATAGTCCAGACCTACGACCCGGAGAACCCTGCGCTGCTGCTGGCTTCGGCGCACGACTACAAAGGCTTCTTCGAAATGGAGGCTGCTGTGCGAAAGACCGCAGGTTATCCCCCGTATTCGGACATTTACCAGATAGTGGTGTCCGATGAGGACGAGGAACTTGCATACGCTTCCGCGGGGCGCTGCGCCGCATGGCTTAGGAAGAAGCTTCCGCAGGGGACAGCAGTGCTCGGACCGGCGCCCGGAGTTCTTGTTAAGGCATCCGGACAGTACAGGTTCCAGATACTTATAAAATCGCCGTACGGAAGCAGAAGGAACACCAGCGCGGCGATAAGGAAACTAAAGGAGATCTACACGGAGCAGAAGGGCGTTGCCAGACTGCTTACGGTCGATATAAACCCGTATTCGTTCGTGTAGCGGACGGTAAGGTGATCAGGAGGAGACATGGCACTCAGAAAGATTCTAACTGAAGAAGACGAGACTTTAAGAAAGGTCTGCAGACCTGTGACCGAGGTCACGGACAGGATAAGGAGCATACTGGACGACATGGCGGATACCATGCGCGACGCCGGCGGAGTTGGGCTGGCTGCGCCTCAGGTAGGCATACTGCGCCGCATGTTCGTGGTGCAGATCGATCCGGAAGGACCTCTGTACGAGCTTATCAATCCGCAGATAATGGAGACGGACGGCGAGCAGTGCGGCGAGGAGGGCTGCCTTTCCGTGCCGGGATACGTAGGAACGGTCACGAGACCTAACTATGTGAAAATTAAAGGACTTGACAGAAACGGTAATTCTGTAGAATATGAGGGAACAGAACTGCTTGCAAGGGCTTTCCTTCACGAGAACGATCACCTGGACGGCATACTCTATACGCAGAAAGCGACCGACATACACTACGCCGATCAGGACGAGGAGCAGTAATGAAGATAGTCTACATGGGCACGCCGGATTTTGCGGTGGCCCCGCTTAAAGCGCTTTGCGCGGCAGGTCACGAAGTTGCTCTTGCCGTAACTAAGCCGGACCGCGCAAAGGACCGCGGAAAGAAGATGCAGTCCTGTCCGGTAAAGCTTGCGGCGCTGGAACTGGGCATCCCGGTGGATTCCCCGGAAAAGATAAAAGGAAACGAGGAGTTTCTGGAGGAGCTTAAGAGCATAGCTCCGGATCTTATAGTCGTAGCGGCCTACGGAAAGATACTGCCGAAGGCCGTCCTTGAGCTGCCTAAGTACGGCTGCGTAAACGTGCACGCGTCGCTTCTCCCTGCGTACAGGGGATCCGCGCCCATACACAGGGCTGTGATCGACGGCTGCGAAAAGACAGGCGTTACCATAATGATGATGGAGGAGGGTCTGGACAGTGGAGACATGCTGGCCAGTGCTTCCGTTGAAATAGGAGAAAAGACTACTGCTCAGCTCCACGAGGAGCTTTCGGAACTTGGAGCGGAGCTTTTGGTAAAGACCATTCCCGGACTGGAAGACGGCAGCGCGGTAAGGACTCCTCAGGACGACAGCCTTGCCACCTACGCTCCCATGGTCTTTAAGGAAGAGGGAGTAATAGACTTTTCCAAGCCTGCGAGGCAGATCTGCTGCCTGGTAAGAGGCTTCAACTCCTGGCCAACGGCGTCCACGATGCTGGACGGTCAGGTGATGAAGGTCCACGAAGCAAGACCTGGCAAGGACGTCCCTACGGGAAAAGCACCGGGTACAGTCATCTCTGCCGGAAAGAAGGGCATAGAGGCCGCCTGCGCGGACGGTACGGTCCTTCTTACCAACATACAGATGCCCGGAAAAAAAGCCATGGACGCCGCGGCGTTTCTTCTGGGACATAAAATTGAAATCGGTACTGTTTTAGGATAAAATATATGGATGGGAACAGGCGTCTGGCGTTTTTGATCTTAAAAGAAATATCGGAAAAAGGCACCTGGTCCAACCTTGCGGTAAAGGACAGGCTCCGCAAAGAGGAGCATTCCAACGCGCCTTTCATAAGGGAACTTGTTTACGGAGTCTTAAGAAACCAGTTCCTTCTGGACCATAACATAGACCGCTTCGTTAAGTCCCGGCCGGGTCTTAACGAGCGAATCCTTCTGCGCATGGGCTTTTATCAGCTTGCGCTCATGGACGGAGTTGCGGATCACGCGGCAGTAAACGAGACGGTAGCTTTGGCCGCTTCGCTTGCCAAGGGCCGTCAGGGCTTCATAAACGCGGTCCTTCGGAACTTCCAGAGGGACGGAAAAAGGCTTATTTACGAAGATCTTCGCACGCGGTATTCCTGCGCGGAATGGATAACAGATATCCTGACCGGCGCATACGGCCCGGAAAAAGCGGAAGAGATACTTAAAAGCAGCTGCAAGGCTCCGCCGTTTACTGTAAGGGTAAACAGGCTCAGGATAAGCAGAGAGAAGCTTACGGAAAGATTCGTAAAGCTCGGAGCTTCCGCAGAGCCGGACCCGCTGTCGGATCTTTGCCTTAACGTAAAGGGCAGTGTATTGGGAAGCGCGGAATATAAGGACGGACTGTTCTCCGTCCAGGGTTCGGCTTCGGCAAGCGCCGTGGAGATGCTTGCGCCTAAGCCCGGCGAGAGCCTTCTGGATCTTTGCGCGGCGCCCGGAGGAAAGACCTGCGCCGCCGCGGAACTTATGGAGGACTGCGGAGAGATACTTGCAACGGACGTGTACCCCCACCGCGTAAAGCTGATTGGAAACGAAGCTTTGAGACTGGGTCACGGGATCATCCGTACAGTAGTATCGGACGCTTCGGTGTTCGACCCGTCTCTGGAAGAAAAATGGGACAATGTTATCGCCGACGTGCCTTGCAGCGCGCTGGGGACCATAGCCAAGGATCCGGAGATAAAGCTCCGCGAGCTTACAAAGGATCAGGCGGCGGAATACATACGAGGGCTTACGGAAAAACAGGCGGTCATACTGGAGAACGCCTGCAGGTACGTAAAGAAGGGCGGCAAGGTGATGTACAGCACCTGCACCGCAGACCCCGCGGAGAACGAAGAGATCATAAGTGCCTTTCTTAAGGCGCATGCCGGATATTCGGCGGAAGAGACCCGTCTTCTGCTCCCGGACGATAAAGGGCAGGAAGGCTTCTTTACCTGCATCATAAGGAGAAACGATGATCAGCATAGGTTTTAAGACCGACAAAGGAATCACCAGGCAGGACAACGAAGATTCGGTGTTCGTGCTTCCCGACAGGAACCTCTACATGATAGCCGACGGAGTTGGCGGGCAGAGCAGCGGAGAGCTTGCGAGCCGCACAGCAGTAGGATACATGGCGCAGTTTGCTGCGCTACATCCCGTAGGCGACGTCCGAGAAGGCATGCCTCTTAAGCAGTACTTCATGTCTCTTCTGTCCGGAGCCAACGAACTGATATTCGGAAAGGCCAGCGGAGAACCCCTTAACGCAGGCATGGCCACTACGGCTCTCATCTGCTACTTAAGGAACGACAACGCTTACGTAGTAAACGTGGGCGACAGCAGGGCGTATCTTATACGCGACGGTCTTATAATGCAGGTCACCAGGGATCATACCCTGATACAGGACATGCTGGACAGCGGAGAGATAACCGCGGAAGAAGCAAAGTCCCACCCGGAAAAGCACGTAATTACAAGGGCAGTGGGCGGAGAGCCTACGGTGGACCCGGACTTCTTCTCTTTCAGAACATATCCCGGGGATACGATAATACTTTGCACGGACGGCCTCTACGGAATGGTGGAGGAAGAGGAGATAGCAAGAGTTGCAAGCGCGTCCAAGACCATGCACGGACTTGCGAGATCTCTTGTGGACATGGCTAATGCCGGCGGCGGTGAAGACAACATCACCGTGGTATGCATGCGCATACAGTAAGGAGCGACGTGGCAGTCAGGATATTAGCCGGAAGGTACGAACTGAATGAAAGGATAGGCGAAGGCGGTATGGCGGTGGTGTTCCGTTCCAGGGACAAACTGCTGGACCGCAATGTTGCCATTAAGATACTGCGCCCGGAGTATACCAAGGACCTGATGTTCATAGACAGCTTCAGGCGCGAATCCCAGCTTGCCGCAAGCATCGTGGACCCCAACATCGTTAACGTCTACGACGTAGGCAAGGAAGGAAACATCTATTACATAGTAATGGAGCTTGTGGAAGGAGAACCTCTTTCCGAGATCATAAAGCGCGAGGCGCCTCTGGACCCCAGGCGCGCCGCCAACATCACCAGGCAGATCGCCAGCGCGCTGTCCACCGCCCACAAGCATCAGCTTATACACCGCGACGTAAAGCCCCACAACGTACTTGTAACGGAGGGCGACGTCGCCAAGATCTCAGACTTCGGAATAGCCATAAAGGCAAATCCGGAGGACGCTTTAAGCACGGAGAAGAAAGAGTCCGTAATGGGCTCCATCCACTACTTCTCGCCGGAGCAGGCCAGAGGAGCGTACGTGGACGAAAGGTCCGACATCTATTCCCTCGGCATAGTCCTCTACGAGATGCTTACCGGTCAGGTGCCGTTCGACGGCGAGACCGCGGTGGAAGTTGCTCTTAAGCACATGAATGAGCCCATGGTGCCGCCTTCCAGGCTCAACCCGGACATTCCGCAGGATCTGGAAGACATAGTCATGAAGGCCACCGCCAAGCTGCAGACAGCCCGATACGCTACGGCGGACGACATGATAACGGATATAAACCTTATCCGTTACAACAGACCGTCCGAGTACTCCCAGGAGCTTGCGAAGGAAAAGGGCGGAAACAAGGAAGTAAAAAAGACCGAGCCGGAAGAGACTCCGGAGCAGAAGAAGGCAAGGATCAGAGCCGAAAAGAAGGCCGCAAAGCGCAAGAAGTTCCTCAAGAAGCTTGCCATATTCGCCGGCGCGGTGATCGCCATCATCGGAATAATAATCGGACTGGGAAGGCTGTTGTTCCCGAAGGAGAACAAGTCGTTCAAGATGCCTTACCTGGTAGGTATGAACTATACTGCCGCACTTGACTACCTTAAGGAATTCGAGTTGTTTGCGGAGATAGATCTGCAGCTTGTAAGCCCGGAACCCGCGGGAACCATACTCAGCCAGACGCCGGAAGCGGATACGCAGGTAAAGAAGGGGCAGACCGTAAAGGTTAACGTCAGCCGGGGCGCTCACGAAGCAGCGGTGCCGCTCCTTGCCGGATCCACTCAGGCTACGGCGGAGGCAATGCTTAAAAAGGCCGGATACGTTCTCGGCGAGATAAACGGAGAGCACAGCGAGAGCATTCCCAAGGGACTTGTGATCTCGCAGGATCCTCCCGCCGGAGAGCCTGCGGAACCGGGCACCAAGGTAAACATAACCGTAAGCCTCGGACCGTCGCAGGGCGCTCTGCCCGTTAATACAACTACTGTTCCGAATCTTACCCAGAAGACTCTGGACGCAGCAAAGACGGAGATAGAAAAAGCCGGACTTGTTCTCGGAGAAGTTAAGGAACAGTCCAGTTCCACGGTAAACGAGGGCAGAATAATCAGCCAGTCTCTTTCTCCCGGAAGCCAGGTGGACAAGGGCAGCGAGATATCGCTCATAGTAAGCACCGGAAGACCACCCGCAAGGGAAGGATCCGTGGACATAACTCTGGAATACAGCAAGGCCAAGGAAGACAGTTTCCAGGTGACGGTCACTCTCCAGGACGGCAGCGAAGGTTCGTCCAACGTGTTCGTGGAGCAGCGTACCAAAACCTCCGAGCCGGATAAGATAACGCTTAAAGGCAAGAGCGAGACCGCCAAGGTAAAGGTCTTCTACACATATGTCAACGGTACTATAGACACCGTATACGATTACACCGTAAACTTCCAGACAGGAGCCATACAGTAGCCTATGAGAGGGACCATAGTAAAGGCTCTGGCCGGATTCTATTACGTATACGCGGACGGCACGGTCTATGAATGCCGGGCAAGGGGCGTCTTCAGGAAAGGAAGCCTTTCTCCGCTCGTCGGCGACGAGGTGGAGATGACCGTGGTCGCCGGCCCCGGTACGCAGCCTTCCGCGAGCAGCCCCGAGATGGGCGTGGGCGCGGTAGACAAGGTGCTTCCCAGAAAGAACAGCTTCAGCAGACCGCCGGTAGCTAACGTGGACCTTATGGTGATAGTGGTCTCCGTAAAGGATCCCGCGCCGTCCTTCCCCATACTGGACAGGGTGGCTGTGGCCGCGGAAAAGGCCGGAACGGACATCCTTATCTGCGTAAGCAAGATAGACCTGGCGGAGGAAGACATCCTTCAGCGTACCAAAGAGCACTACAGAGGAGCGTATCCGGTGCTTGCGGTTTGCGCAAGGACAGGCGAGGGAATGGAGGAGCTGCGCAAACTTCTCAGCGGAAAAAAAGCCGCTCTGGCAGGGCCTTCGGGCGCCGGAAAATCCACGCTTACCAACGCTCTTATGGGCCGCACAGTAAGCCTTACAGGAGACATAAGCGAAAAGCTTAAGCGCGGCCGCAATACCACAAGACACTGCGAACTGTTCAAGGCAGACGGGTTCTTACTGTTCGACACACCGGGCTTTACGTCCTTCGAGAACGAAGGCCTGGATCCGGCGGAGATAGCGCATCTGTTTCCCGAGTTTGCCGAACACACGGACTGCCGCTTCGACGACTGCCGCCACATTACCGAGCCGGACTGCGGCGTAAAAAGAGCCGTGGAAGAGGGAAAGATATCCCGCGGCAGATACGATTCTTACAAAGAGATATACGAAGCAGCCGTAAAGGCTATAAAATACTGAACTAAAGGTCCGCCTGCGCCGCGGACCGGACATATCTTTAATGGTCTCAGACCGGAAGGGAGCTGCAATGGTAAAACTGGCACCGTCGATATTATCCGCTGATCTTTCAAGGCTTGCGGATCAGGTAGCCCTCATAGAACAGGGCGGCGCGGATTACGTACATGTTGACGTAATGGACGGAGCGTTCGTTCCTAACATAACGTTCGGCGGACCGGTGGTAAAGTGCCTGGCCGGAAAGACATCGCTTCCGTTCGACATACATCTTATGATCGAGCACCCGGAAAACAGGATAGCGGACTTCGTAACTCCGCAGACCGAGTTCATCTGCGTGCATCAGGAAGCCTGCGTCCACCTGCACAGAGTTATACAGCAGATAAAGGCGCTGGGAATAAAGGCAGGAGCGGCCATAAATCCGGGGACCCCGGTATCCATGCTGGAACCTGTACTTGGCGATTTGGACATGGTACTGGTAATGTCCGTCAACCCCGGATTCAGCGGTCAGAAGTTCATACCTTCCGCCATGGTAAAGGTGAGCGAACTGGATGAGATCCGCAAGAACGAGGACTTAAGCTTCGTTATAGAAGTGGACGGCGGAGTCAACCTGGATAACGCTCCGGCGTTAAAGGCCGTGGGCGCGGACATTCTGGTCGCCGGAAACGCTGTGTTCGGCGCCGCGGACATACCCGCAAGAGTAAAGGAATTCAAGGCAATACTTTAGTTCCGGTCTTTGGCCGCACATGTTGCCGTCGGGTAAAAAAAATATTGATTCACAGACACGATTATTGTATAATTCTTCCGTTGAGTGTTGCTGCGTGCGGTCTAAATTTCCGTGCTTAGCTCCTCAACGCTTTTGATTTTTGTTTAAAATATCATTCTTATATAGTTTTATGGAGGAAAAGACCATGAGAGTAGTAATTCAGGACGATTACGACAAGATGTGCGAATGGGCCGCAAACTACATTGCGGACAAGATCAAGGCACATAAAGAAGACAGGCCCTTCGTTCTGGGCCTTCCCACAGGCTCCTCGCCGCTGGGAGTATATGCCAGACTCATCAAGAAGAACAAGGCCGGCGAGATAAGCTTTAAGAATGTCGTCACCTTCAACATGGACGAGTATCTGGGACTGCCGCACGAGCACGACCAGAGCTACTGGTATTTCATGCACGACAATTTCTTCGACCATCTGGTAGACATGAAGCCGGAGAACATCAACATCCTTAACGGCATGACTGACGATCCGGAAGGCGAGTGCGCACGCTACGAGGAAAAGATCGCTTCCTACGGAGGCATAGATCTGTTCATGGGCGGAATAGGCGTTGACGGGCATCTTGCATTCAACGAGCCCTACACTTCGCTCACTTCCCGCACCGGACTCAGAAACCTCACTACGGATACAAGGATAGTAAACTCCAGATTCTTCGGCGGAGATCCGGAGAAGGTACCTGCCCAGGCATTGTCCGTAGGCATAGGCACCGTTACCGACGCCAAGGAAGTACTGGTACTCATCAGCGGCCACAACAAGGCACGCGCTCTTGCCGCGGTAGTAGAGGGAGGCGTAAGCCAGAAGTGGACCTGCAGTGCGCTTCAGATGCACAACGCTGCGATAATCGCCTGCGATGAAGAGTCCTGCGGCGAGCTTACCGTAGACACCTACAAGTACTTCCTGGACATCGAGAGGGGAGAGAGACTGTAATGGGCAAGTATTTCGGAACAGACGGATTCCGCGGTGAGGCCGGAAAAGAACTTACCGTGGACCATGCCTTTAAGATAGGCAGATATCTGGGCAGCTACTTCAGCAAGGATCACAAGGCCAGAGTAGTGATAGGCAAGGACACCAGGCGTTCCAGCTACATGCTGGAGTCCGCTCTGTGCGCAGGTCTTACCGCTTCCGGCGCAGACGCTTATCTTCTGCACGTCACCACAACGCCCAGTGTTTCGTACATAACAAGGATAGACGACTTCGACTGCGGAATAATGATCTCCGCAAGCCACAATCCTTACTACGACAACGGCATAAAGCTTATAAACTGCGAAGGCGACAAGATGGAAGAGTCGCTGCTTCTGGAGATCGAGAACTACATCGACAACGGCGACGACATTCCTTACGCTACCGGTGAGGCCATAGGCGAGACCATCGATTATTCCTCCGGAAGGAACCGTTACGTCGGCTATCTCATTACGCTGGCAACGAGATCCTACAAGGGCAAGAAGGTGGGTCTGGACTGCGCAAACGGCAGCACATGGATGATGGCCAAGAGTGTATTCGATGCACTCGGAGCCGACACCCACGTAATTGCCAACCACCCGGACGGACTCAACATAAACGTGGACTGCGGTTCCACTCACATAGAGAACCTCCGCAAGTTCGTCGTGGAAAACGGTCTGGACGTAGGCTTTGCCTTCGACGGCGACGCGGACCGCTGCCTTGCCATAGACGAGAAGGGCAACATAGTAAACGGCGACCATATAATGTACCTTTCCGCAAGATACATGAAGGAGAGCGGAATGCTCGGAGATTCCAAGGTCGTTACCACCATAATGTCCAACATGGGTCTGTATAAGGCTCTGGACGAGCTGGGGATCGGATATGAGCAGACTCCGGTAGGCGACAAGTACGTTGCCGAGAACATGAAGAAGAACGGCCACCTGATAGGCGGCGAGCAGTCCGGACACATAATCTTCTGGCGTTACGCCACCACGGGAGACGGACTCATCACAGCCATCAAGGTAATGGAAGCCATGCTGGAGACCAAGCTGCCGCTTTCGACCCTCGCGGCGCCCATGACCATGTATCCTCAGGTCCTGAAAAACGTCATCGTGGACGACAAGGACGGGACCCTGAACGACCCGGCCGTTAAGGCTGCGGTGGAGAAGGCCGGTCAGGAACTGGGCGGAAACGGACGCGTTCTTCTCAGAAAGTCCGGTACCGAGCCTGTTCTGCGCGTAATGTCCGAATCTCTGGACCTGACGCTCTGCAACGAAAAGGTGGACGACATAATCCAGTCCATGAAGGACAGCGGCCACTTCGTAAAGATGAAATAGGAGGCCCTTATGATAACCATCAGCGAACTGCTCGATCTGGACAAGACCCTGGCGGCAGACCTTTTCGAAGGAAAGACCTACCCCTGGGAAGTCCTGGACGACATAAAAGCCTTTATACTTAAGCTGGGCCCGACCCTCCCTGCGGAGGAGTTCGACAATCCTGCCGAGGGCGTATGGATAGCAAAGGACGCCAAGGTGTTCCCGTCTGCTTATCTGGGCTCTCCGTGCATCATCGATCACGGCGCGGAGGTGCGCCACTGCGCTTTCATAAGAGGCAGCGCCATAGTAGGGAAGAACGCCGTCGTGGGAAACTCCTGCGAGCTTAAGAACGTAGTTCTGTTCGACAACGTCCAGACTCCGCACTACAACTACGTAGGCGACTCCGTTCTGGGTTACAAGGCTCACATGGGAGCCGGTTCCATTACAAGCAACGTTAAGAGCGACAAGACTCTTGTAGTAGTGCATCAGCCCGGCGATCCCATAGAGACCGGACGCAAGAAGTTCGGAGCCATCCTGGGAGACAACGTGGAAGTAGGCTGCAACAGCGTTCTGAATCCCGGAACCATAGTCTGCAGACGCAGCAGCATCTATCCTACGTCCTGCGTTCGCGGCGTGGTGCCCGAGGACAGCATCTACAAGGACAAGGACAACGTTGTGATCAGAAAGAAATAGCGGCGTTCCCGGATCATCCGGTTTAAAGATCATTAAAACACAGGCTTTCCCAGTCTGTGTTTTTTTATTAACGGGCCCGCTTGGTTGACTGTACTTAATAAATTAAACTATAATATTCTTTACCCAATGAGCTAATAAGACAAAATACAGTATTTTCATGGCCGCACAGACGACAGAAAAAAAAGAATTATTCGAAAGCATGCCGATCCCTAAGGCTCTGGCTACGCTTGCCGTGCCTACGATCATAAGCCAGATGATCAGCGTCATCTATAACATGGTCGACACTTTCTACATAGGCAGGGCGGGCAATCCTTTCATGCTTGCGGCTACATCTCTGTCGCTGTCCATAATGCTTCTGAACATTTCCTTTGCCAACCTGTTCGGAATAGGCGGAGGCAGCCTCATGGCAAGGCTCATGGGACAGCAGAAAATGGAAGATACCAAGTCCGTATGTTCGTTCAGCGTGTACGGCGCTGCGGCGGTATCCATCATCTATTCCGCTATCGTGGGCTGCTTCCTGCATCCGCTGCTCAGGTTCCTGGGCGCATCGGAAGACACCATCGGCTTTGCGAGTCAATATACGTTTTATGTAGTAGTTATAGGGTGTCTGTTTTCCACGCTGTCTCTTACTCTTGCTTCTCTTTTAAGAAATACGGGTTATTCCGCCAAGGCAAGCATAGGTCTTTCCGGCGGCGGGATACTTAACATGATACTGGACCCGCTGTTTATGTTCGTGATCCTCCCCAGAGGAATGGAGGTCACCGGCGCTGCGGTGGCAACGCTGATCTCCAACGTTTGCTCCTGCATGTACCTGCTGATCACCGTAAAGAAAGCTTCGGGATCTTCACCCCTCAGCCTTAAGCCGTCGGACGCTGTAAAGATCAGCAAGGACAACGTAAAGAAACTGTTCTCCGTAGGTGTTCCGTCCGCAGTCCTTACGGGTCTTTTCGACCTGGGCAACGTTATAATGAACATGCTGGCTTCGGCTCACGGAGATCTCGTTCTTGCCGGAATAGGCATAGTAATGAAGGTCGACCGTATTCCCAATGCCATAAACGTTGGTCTTGCCCAGGGGATGCTGCCGCTTGTGGCATACAACGTTGCCTCCGGAGACCACGAGCGGATGCGCAAGGTAATAAGATTTACAAGGATATGCGGTCTGACCGTATCCGTGGTATGCATTATACTGCTGGAGATCTTCGCAAAGCCTGTAACACAGCTTTTCATAAGCACGACAAGCGGAAACACGGAGGCTGCCGCAGCCACCGTAGTGCTTGCGGCTACGTTCCTCAGGATACGCTGCCTGGCTGCTCCGTTCGCGTTCCTGAACTACAGCAGTTCCTACTGCATGCAGGCGATGGGCAACGGGCTGGGCACCATGATCCATGCGATCATAAGACAGGTCATCTTCTACATGCCGTTCATGTACATTCTCGACAAGTTCTTCGGGGCTAACGGCCTTGCAGCTGCGCTGCCGGCAGGCGAACTGTTCGGCGGAGTGATCGCCCTGATCCTTGTACACATTACCATAAAGAAGGCTGCTCTCCGATTCTCGAAAAAGACGGAGTCCAACGAATAGAAAAAGCCCCGCACATTCGCGGGGCTTTTTATGCAAAGTAAAAAACCGGGGAGACACTCCCGGTTTTTCTTATGCATTTAACTTATGCACATGTGGGGACGGGTGAGATTTACTCTGCTTTTGCCTTGTTGTAGGCAAGGTTCATCCTGGATACCTTTCTGGAAGCGGCGTTCTTGTGAATGGTATTCTTTGCAGCTGCCTGCATAAGCTTCTTTTCGACAAGTACGAGCTTTTCCTTTGCGGTGTCGAAGTCCTTTGCAGCAAGAGCCTTGTAGAAATTCTTGATGATTGCTTTCAGGCTGTTCTTGATGCGTCTGTTCTCCGCGTTCTTCCTGTTGATGACCTTGATCCTTTTCTTTGCAGATTTGATATTCGCCATTGATTTTCACCCCACTTTCGCAAAATATCGCAAGCGACAGTATACTACAGGAGTTGCGATTATTCAAGAAGTTTTTTATAATATACAGGCAATGGGACGGTGGATCCTCCACCGGCATTGCAAAACCCCGGCCACGCTTGCGCTATGGGGGAACCATCACGCAGCGGTGCCTCGCAGGAGCCTGCAGTCTCCTGCTCGTGCTAAGCTCCGCCTTCGCCCTTTTCAGGCTCGGCGGCCGCTAAGCACCGGCGGCCCCCAATGGCCTTGGTTTTGCAGCACCGGCTCGGGACCGTGCCGTTCCGATACAGCATAATAAAGAGGACTTCATGGACTATCAGAAATACACTAGAAACTTCAGCATAATCGCTCACATAGACCACGGCAAGAGCACGCTGGCGGACCGTCTTATCGAAAAGACCGGTACGGTTGCTAGCCGCGACATGAAGGAGCAGTTCCTGGACAACATGGATCTGGAGCGCGAGCGCGGCATAACGATAAAGCTGCAGACTACGCGCCTGGTCTACAAGGCTAAGGACGGCAACGAATACATACTCAACCTGATCGACACTCCGGGACATGTGGACTTCAACTACGAGGTATCCAGGAGCCTGGCGGCCTGCGAGGGCGCTGTTCTTGTTGTGGATGCCACTCAGGGCGTGGAGGCGCAGACGCTTGCCAACGTGTATCTGGCGCTGGATGAGGATCTGGAGATACTTCCGGTCCTCAACAAGATAGATCTGGCTTCGGCCCATCCGGAGGAGGTCCGCAAGGAGATAGAGGACGTGATCGGTCTGGATGCTTCGGAGGCTCCGTGCATCTCCGCCAAGGAGGGCATAAACATAGAGGACGTTCTGGAAGACATAGTTGCTAAGGTGCCGGCTCCGTCCGGCGATCCGGACGCTCCGCTCAAAGCGCTCATCTTCGACTCCTACTACGACAATTACAAGGGCGTAGTCATCTACACACGAGCAATGGACGGAAGGCTTAAGGCCGGCGACACCATACTTCTTATGAACACCGGAAAGAAGTACGAGGTAACGGAAGTAGGCGTCAACGCGCCTTACCAGACTCCTGTAAAGGAACTGTCCGCAGGGGCCGTAGGATACGTTTGCGCGTCGATAAAACAGGTAAAGGATGCAAGAGTCGGTGATACCATTACACTGGCCTCAGAGCCCGCGTCAGAGCCTCTGAGGGGGTATAAGAAGGTGCAGCCCATGGTCTACTGCGGCATCTATCCGACCCCGGACGAAAAATACGAGAACGTAAAGGACTGCCTGGAGAAACTTCAGGTCAACGACGCTGCTTTCGTGTTCGAACCGGAAACTTCACAGGCTCTGGGCTACGGCTTCCGCTGCGGTTTCCTTGGACTTCTGCATATGGAGATAATAGTCGAGCGTCTGGAAAGGGAGTTCGACCTGGAGATAATAACCACGTCGCCTTCCGTCATATACAAGATAGTAGGACACGACGGGACGGAGAGCTACATAGAGAACCCCAGCAACCTTCCGGATCCGACGGAATACGACCACCTGGAAGAGCCGATGGTAAAGGCCACGATAATGGTGCCGAAGGACTATGTGGGTTCCATAATGGATCTCTGCCAGCGCAGGCGCGGCGTTATGGAACACATGGAGTACATAACTCCGGACAGGGTGGAGCTTTACTACATGCTTCCGCTCAACGAAGTCATCTACGATTTCTTCGACGCGCTCAAGTCCAAGACCCGCGGCTACGGCTCGCTCAACTACGATTTCGACCACTACGAGCGCAGCAATCTGGTGAAGCTGGACATACTCTTAAACCGCGAGATGGTAGACGCCTTCTCCATGATAGTCCACGAATCCGAGGCCTACAGCCGCGGCAAGTTCGTCTGCGAAAAGCTGAAGGAAGTAATACCCATGCA
>JAFWVZ010000178.1 GCA_017523605.1 Bacillota bacterium
AGAGCAAGAATGCCCTCTATGATAAGCGGCTGTCCCTCTTTTGCCTGTATGATCCTGTTTCCGAACTCCTTTTTGCCCGTAACGAAATTGAAGTTCGGAACATCCGCCTCCTTGCCGTGAAGTATGTCGTCTATCTGGGAATTGAAGAGCTCCGTGTCGATTGCGTTTATGGATTCGAAATCCTGCAGACCGTCAGGTCCGGGCGGGATCTCGTCGCGCTCTTTATAGTAATCGTCTATGCCAATGTAGATAGGCTTAAGGCCTTCTGCCATAAGCTGTATGCAGAGCTTTTTAGCGCTGGTGGTCTTTCCGGAGGAGCTTGGACCGGCAAGCAGCACCAGTCTTCTGCCGCTGCGTTTTATCCCGTAGGCTATCTGGACCATGCGCCTGTCGTGCATGGCTTCGCAGATCTGGATTATCTCTTTTATGTTTCCTTTTTCGTATTGATCCTTAAGATCTCCGAGAGTCGTAAGACCGAGGTATTCGCTCCACTGTCTTTCCGTTTCCAGACCGCTTTCGTAAATGATGTCGTCCATCGGGACCATCCTCTCTCTGCTGAATACTGCGCTTTGCGCCTAGTTTCATCCACGTTGATTATACCCGACTTCGGCGCCTTTCGCAAGCACACGCGGACTTTGCAAGACTGCAGAAGATATAGTAAAATATGATCGTTAAGGATGGATGACATGAACATACTGATAAGCAACGACGACGGGATATTCGCTCCCGGAATAAAGAAACTTGCGTGCCTGCTTTCTAAGATAAAGGACGCCGACATCTACGTCTGCGCCCCGGACAGAGAGCGTTCCTGCGTAGGACACGGGCTTACGCTGTTCGACGACCTGTACCTTTACGATCAGCCCACAGAAGACTTCGGCCCTGCGGTAGTGTGGGCAAAGAGCTGCAGCGGAACTCCCGGGGACTGCGTAAGGCTTGCGCTGAGCGTTCTCGCCATGAAAGGCATTAAAACAGACCTGGTCTGCGCCGGGATAAACAACGGCGGAAACACAGGTTCGGACATAAATTATTCGGGAACGTTCGCTGCCTGCCGCGAGGCTGCGATAGACGGATTCCCCGCAATAGCGTTCTCCAGCACCAGGGGGCTGGACTATCTGGACAATTTCGACCTGATAGTACCTGAGATCTGCAGACGTTTCACAGGAAAGATCCCGGCCGGATACGTTCTGAACGTTAACGCGCCGAACATTCCGTGGGCAGATATAAAAGGATACCGCTCCGCGTCCTTGGCGCAGCTGCGCTACCCTCCCAGATACACTCTGGTAGACAGGACCGGAGAGGATGAAACACCTCCGGAAGATACCGAGACCTTCGCGTTCGCAAGCTTTGCGATGGAGATCGCAAACGCCGCAGAAGACGCGGACACCGTGCTTGTAAAGGACGGATGGGTAACGGTGAGCCTCATACCGCTGCTGCAGGACATCGGCGAGACCAAGGCGTTTACCGAACGGATGCTTTCGGGTGCGGAAAACGCATCTGAGGCTCAGAATTAACAGATCATATTTGCAGACCCAACATCAGCCGATAGCTGCGTAGACGGAATCAGTTATGCTTCCGGCGCTGCCGCCGGCCGTGCGGCCCTTCCAGGAGCCGTGCCTGTTGTTTACGCCGTTGAGGAACTTTATCGACACCGCCTGGGTCGCCCAGTCGCGAAGGTTGGCGTTGTAGTCGTCGATCAGTATGTCCGTGGGTCTTATGCCTCCCGGTACAGCGTCCCTCTTGCTGGTGCCGCAGAACGGGAACACGGACTTTACGTTATCCATCGTATCGCCGAGCTGCTCCCTGAGCCAGCTCTTTTTTTCTTCCAGCGCGTAGGGGTTCTCTTTGATGACCGCGGACAGCGTCCAGACCTCCAGCCCCGGATCTTCTGCAAGTTTTTTGAGTGCTTCCACCGCCTCGGTCTGAGGCGCCAGATCCCTGAAATACCCCTGTTTCATCATGTCGTCCAGCGGCACGTATCTGTACTCCGCTAGGACCCCGTCCATATCGAAGAACACTCTTGTCATATCGGCACCTCCTTCTGTCTTTTCTCTTTGCAAGCTTATAATATAAAAAACCCTGTACAAATGTATGTACAGGGGAAACAGAGTCTTGACATTTTGTTTTTTATTAGAGGCGTCGGTCCTTATGTGTTTTCTTTGCCCTCTTCGCGGTTTCATTTACCAATGTATTCCGCTGCAAACGCGGTCCAGCAGTCGTCCCTCATTATCTCCAGGAAGCGGAATCCCTGAGCCTTTACGTGCGCCAGGCACTGCTCTTCCATGTCGTCGATTATGCCGCTGGCCACGAACAGCGTACCGGGCTCGGAGCGCTGCGCCACCTGCCCGGAAAGAGCCATTACCAAAGGAGCCAGAAGATTTCCTATCACCAGATCCGCCGGCTGTTCCACTCCTTTAAGAAGGTCCGCCACGGCTGCGTCTATGTTTCCGCAGACATTGATCTTAGCGTTATTCTCCGTCGCGGCAACAGCTTCAGGATCTATGTCCAGGCCGAGCACCGATCGCGCGCCAAGCTTTGCGGCGATAACGGAAAGTATGCCTGTGCCGCAGCCTGCGTCTATTACATCCATTCCTGACCTGATGTATTTCTCAAGAAGTCTTGCCGCGAGATATGTCGTAGGACTGGTCCCCGTGCCGAACGCAAGTCCGGGATCTATGTCTATTACAAGCTCTCCGGGCATTTTTTCATAATCGCGCCATACCGGTTTTACGACTATGTCCGG
>JAFWVZ010000179.1 GCA_017523605.1 Bacillota bacterium
CCCGTCCGTAGACGCGGAACGTCTTCTGTCGCTCGGCAAGCTGGACATTGCCGTTTCGCTCATGATGCTGGATGAATTAAGCAATCTGAAGCAGATAAACACAGAGATACTGTTTAAGGAAAAACTGCTTCTTGTTGTCCCCAGAAACCATCCGCTGGTGCCGAAGGACTACGTGGATGCGGACATTGCCAATTGTCCGTCCATCGATCCGGAGCTGTTCCGAAACGAACGATTCGTTCTCCCGTCCACAAGGACGAAGCTCAGACACCGCATAGATGAGATCTTCTCCTCGTACGACATAGTTCCGCAGGTCGCTTTTGAGGTGCTGAACACGTCTTTCATATGCAAGACGCTCAATCAGGGAGACCTTTGCACCGTGATATCTTCCGGCTTCCTTAAGAAGAACCCCAACATAGCGTACTTTTCCATAGAAGACAAAATGACGATGGCATACTGTGTTTGCTGGAACAGCAGCCATCGTCTATCGGACGCTGAAAAATATTTCATAGAACTCTGCAAACAGCAGGCTCCTACGGTATGATCCCCGGCGCCGCGGCGGTCACGCGGTTTCTTTCCTGCTTACGGCAGTTCAGCCTTTGATCTCCGCTCTGGGAGCATCCGGCTTTACCACAGGATACTTAGGCATCCTCCCGGAGAGAACATCGTCTATTGATTCTGCAGCAAGCAGCGATACTTTCCGGTTCGCGTCCACGGTAAGCGCGGCGTTGTGAGGACTGCACACGAATGTCTCGCAGCCGAACAGCGGATTGTCGTCCTCCGGGGGCTCCTTTGCGAATACGTCGAACCCGGCGCCGCCGAGCTTTCCGCCCTTTAAGGCCTCTGCCAGATCCGCCTCGTTTACTATGCCGCCGCGGGCGCAGTTTATTATTATGGCTCCGTCTTTCATGCGGGACATCATCTTCTTATCGAAGAGGTCTACGGTGGACGGCAGCAGCGGTACGTGTATCGTTACTATGTCGGATACTTCCGCGACCTCTTCCATGGACTTCTTTACGTCTATCCATTCCGGGATATCCATCTTGTCCGCAAAGACATCGAATCCTACGATGTTCATGTTAAGGCCGAAGTGAGCCATTCTGGCCACGATCATTCCTATGTTGCCCAGTCCGAGCACTCCGAGCGTCTTTCCGCTTACTTCGCAGGTCGGATAGTTGTTGCGCGCGGCAGGATAATGCCCGTCCTTGGTCATCTTATCCAGCATGCAAAGTTTTTGTGCGGTCGCGAGTATGAATCCTACGGTCTTTTCCGCTACCGAGACCGCGTTTCCGTTCTTGGCTATGGTAACGAATATGCCGTTGGCTGCGCAGTATTCAAGATCTATGTTGTCCAGGCCTACTCCGTAGCGGGCTATTACTTTAAGTTTCTTTGCGCATTCAAGCACATCCTTGCGGTATTGATCTGTCCTTGCGATCACCGCGTCCGCGTCAACGATCTCCCTTTTTATGGTCTCCTGATCGTGCGCGCTGCCTACGACGACGTCGTAGCCTCTTTCTCTGAGATAGGCCTTGCCGGCCTCGTCAATGTCGTATGGTATCAAAACTTTCATGGCTGATGATATCCTCCTTGCTTTGATTATATCCACGCATGTCAAAAACAGTCAATTTCGTAATACTGAAGAGCATCATTAGAAAAAGTAACAGAAAAAATGTCCGGACGGATCACATGCCGAGGATGGAATTCATCGCGCTTACAACCAGCGGCGTCGTAACAAGCGACAAGGCCGTCGTAACGAAGACCATCTGACCCGCAAAGCGCGAATCCTTTCCGTACTGTCCGGCAAAGACCGCGGACGTTGACGGAGCAGGCATTGCAGTCTGAAGCACGGTCACGCCTATGATGACCGGTTCGACGCGGAAAAGATACAGCCCCGCGAATACCACTGCAGGCATAATAATAAGCCGCAGGAGCGAGTATACAGCAAGCGGACCTATTACTTCTTTGTTCCACTTTATGTCCGCCATTACGAATCCGACGTAGATCATGCAGAACGGTGTGGAACAGTTTCCGATGCCCTTTACCGCATTGATCAGAAACGCCGGCGCCTCGAAAGGCACAAGCATATAGATGACCCCTATGAAGAGGGCGACCATGCAGGGATGGAAGATCAGCTTTATTGCGCTGCCCTTCTGTCTGGTTGTGGATCCGGCGACAGTCGGCACGCCTATGGTCCAGGTGGTTATCCTGTAGATTATCTGGGTCACGCTCGCCAGAAGAATGCCTTCGGCGCCGTATGCTACCTGGCAGGACGGCATGCCCAGGAACGAATAGTTGGAGGTCATGGTACCGTAGCGCACTACTCCCCTGCGGTATTCCGGGACCCTCTTATAAAGAGCGAATGCAAACGCTATGCACACAGCCTGACCGAATACAGCGCATAGAAGCGCAACTCCAAGTTCCTTCCACATGCTGGAGGCCATCTTGGATGTGAATGCGCCAAGCACCATGCACGGCAGAATGATGTTCATCATCAGCGCCGCTATGTCCGAAGCACCCTTCTCCGACACCAGTTTTGCCTTTTTGGCAATTATGCCGGCAAGCATATAAATGAACAGTATTATCTGAAACTCTACCAAAACTGCCTCCGGGGCACACTGCTCAAATTAACGGTCATTCAAATTATATCCTTAAGATGATGATTTGTAAAATTAGCAATTATAATTCTGCATATTAGAAAAAACTATCAGAAAAACAAGCCCACAAATCATCCAAAAAACAATGTGCCCCGCAGACAGATCGTCCGCGGGGCGTTTTCCTTAAACACCGCTGCTGCGTGCCGCACGGCACATCACGCTTGCTAATGTATTACGCGAGCATGGTCTTTCCGAGACCGCCCCACTTCTCCTGGAAGATCTCGGGGGGCATCTCCTTAAGATCCGGGGAAATAGCCGGACGGAATCCCATCTTGGCAATTACGTCCTTCTCGACGTCCAGACCAGGCGCAACCTCTATGAGGGTGAACACATGGTCTACAAGCTTGAATACCGCCTTCTCGGTGATGTAGAAGACTTCCTGCGTATCCGGGGAGTACTTTCCGGAGAAGGATATCTGCGTTACCTTGTCGATGAACTTCGGGAACTCGGTCTGGGTCTTCTTGTTGAAGCCGCACAGGGTACCCACGAAGATGACCTTCTTGGTGGACGCGGTGATGTCTACGAATCCGCCCGGACCGGTAACACGGCTGCCCATCCTGGAAACGTTGTTGTTTCCGTCCTTGTCGATCTCGCCTATGCCCAGGCAGGTAACGTCGAGACCGCCGCCGGAGATCATGTCGAACATCTCGTGCGGAGAGATTATGGCTTCCGGATTGTACGCAGAACCGAAGGACGGCAGTGCGGACGGAACGCCGCCTACCATACCGGACTCCGTGCTCATGATTATGTCGTTGGTAAAGCCTTCCTCGTTGATGACTCTCGCCATCTCGGCCGGCATGCCTACGCCGAGGTTAACTATGTTGCCCTTGCGAAGCTCCATGGCAGCCCTTCTGAGGATGATCTTTCTGTCATCGAACGGAAGCGGCTTGATGGCGTTGAGCGGCTTTCTGATCTGACCGGAGAACGCGGGCTCCCAGTAGTTGCCCTCTGCCTGCCAGCAGTGCTTGGGGTCGTCGTCCCATACAACGTAGTCTACCAGGTTGCAGGGGATCTTGATGTCCTTGGGATTGAGGGTCTCTTTCTTGGCGAGATACTCTACCTGGACTATTACGATACCGCCGCAGTGCTTAACTGCGTTAGCGACAGCAAAACCTTCGTTAATTACGGATTCGTGAGCGAAGGAAATGTTTCCGTTCTCGTCCGCGATGGTTCCTCTGAGCAGAGCAACATCCACCTTGAAGGAAGGATAGAACAGATACTCTTCACCTTCAAAATTGATGAGCTTAACGACTTCGTCGCCGCACTGTCTTGCGGCTTCGTTCATCTTTCCGCCTTCAACTCTGGGGTCTACGAAAGTACCCAGACCGATCTTGGTGATGAGTCCGGGACGGCCTGCGCCTATCTCTCTCCAGAGGTTGATAATAACGCCCTGGGGGAGGCAGAAGCTTGCTATCTGGTTAGCTCTGATCTGGTCGCAGAGAGTGTACGCGCTTGCTACATGGGCGCTGGTCCACTTGGCTACAAGGCCGGGGCCTGCTTCGCCCAGACGGTTCATGCCGCGGACGCACTTGGAAGCGATGGGATCCGGATCAGGACCGTTGGGGTTCTTGCTTCTGTCCCAGCCGATGAACTGGTTGCCGAAGCCCCAGTCGCCCAGAGCGGAGCCCTGCTTCATGTTAAGATTGCAGGGATGTCCTGTTTCCTTAAAACTGTCTCTGATGGCGCAGGCGATGCCTTCCGCCCAACCGGAGAGACCCATTCCGGCTACGCCTACCGTAGCGCCGTCCGGTATGAGTTTGGCAGCTTCCTGAGCTGTTATGAATTTTGCCATGTTTTTCCTCCGTTAAAGAAAAGCGGTCCCGCCGCCGTTCCGCATAACGGAAAAGCATTCGGGACCGCAAGTCGCTTTACTTGTTCTTTACAGCCTTGAAGGACTCGATCATCTCGGGAACGACCTTGAAGAGGTCGCCTACGATGCCGTAGTCTGCGATCTCGAAGATCGGAGCAGCATCGTTCTTGTTGACCGCGATGATGCACTCGGAATCCTGCATGCCAGCCTTGTGCTGTATGGCGCCGGAGATACCGAGAGCGATGTAGATCTTCGGGTGTACGGTCTTACCGGTCTGGCCTACCTGATGGTCGGCAGTGATGTATCCGGCATCGACTGCGGCACGGGAAGCGCCTACTACGCCGCCGAGAACATCAGCAAGCTCTTCAGCGAGAG
>JAFWVZ010000180.1 GCA_017523605.1 Bacillota bacterium
AAGTCCGAAGCTAATGCTTCGGACTTTTGGTGCCCAGTCTCGGAATTGAACCAAGGACACGTAAATTTTCAGTCTACTGCTCTACCAACTGAGCTAACTGGGCTTGTGTGGTGGGCCCTCAGGGACTTGAACCCGGGACCTGCCGGTTATGAGCCGGATGCTCTGACCAACTGAGCTAAGGGCCCACACTAGCCTATTGGTAATGGTCGGGGTGACACGATTTGAACGTGCGGCCCTCTGCTCCCAAAGCAGATGCGCTACCAAGCTGCGCTACACCCCGGCGCGACAATGGGAGGAGCCGTAAGCTCTGGCCTTTACCAACAGAACATTCAAGATTTTAATCTAATATCCGTTGTTTGTCAACAACAAAATTACTGAACAAGGGACAGTCCCCGGTTCTTCCGCAAACCTTGCGGTCCGAAAGCCGCGGACCGTCCCGATCATTTCATTTCCGATGCATGGGGAAAGTTCCCCGGGTCATCAGAATTCCAGGTCGTCGTCCATGCTGAGGGTCCTGTAACCTGCTTCGTTAAGGACCTTCTCCGCGATCGTGTTGTCCGCCACGCGGAGCACCACGTAGGCGCCCTGCCCTTTGGATGAAAGGAAAGCGTAGAGGTATTCCACGTTTACGCCCGCGTCCGCAAGTACGGTAAGCGTAGCGTTGAGCGAACCGGGCCTGTGCGGAAGCTCTGCGGCTACCACGTCCGTTATCTTTACCATAACGCCGTTCTCCGCAAGCACCACCAGCGCCTTCTGGATATCGTCCACGATAAGGCGGAGTATTCCGAAGTCCCTTGTATCCGCGATGGACAGAGCCCTCATGTTGATGCCGTTCTCGGCAAGCATCCTGGTTATCTCTACAAGTTTGCCTTTTTTGTTCTCTACAAAGATCGTAAGCTGCTGAATAGCCATTTTTCCGCCTCCTTAATCGTGAAGTTTTCTTCTGTCTATTACGCGGACGGCCTTGCCTTCGCTGCGCTGGATGGATTTAGGCGCAACAAGGTGGATCACCGGGTGTATGCCCAGGATGTTGGTTATGGCGCCGGCAAGTTCTCTTTCCATCTTGTCGATCTCGCTGACCGTATCCGCGAAACGCTCCGGAGTAAGCTCTACATATACATCCAGTGTATCCGTATTGTTTACTCGGTCGACCTCTATGCGGTAGTTGGGCGCGTATCCCTCGTTCAGAAGAACGGTCTCGATCTGCGACGGGAATACGTTTACTCCGCGGATTATAAGCATGTCGTCGCTGCGGCCCTTCGGCTTCTTCATGCGGATGAAGGTCCTTCCGCAGGAGCAAGGCTCGCTCGTTAAGACGCAAAGGTCTCTGGTGCGGTAGCGAAGGAGCGGGAAAGCCTCCTTATCCAGCGATGTGAATACCAGTTCGCCCTCGGAGCCTTCCGGCAGGACTTCTCCGGTCTCCGGATCTATTATCTCCGCATAGAAGTGGTCTTCGTTTATGTGCATGCCGTGCTGCTCTTCGCACTCGAAGGATACTCCCGGGCCGGATGTTTCGGTAAGTCCGTAGATGTCGTAAGCCTTTATTCCAAGAGACTTCTCGATGTCTCTGCGCATCTCTTCCGTCCACGGCTCCGCGCCGAAGATTCCTGCTTTAAGAGTATTGTCTTCCGGCTTTATGCCTTTTTCCTTCATGGCCTCGCCTATGTAAGCCGCGTAGGAAGGAGTGCAGCAAAGTATCGTTGCCTTAAGATCCTGGATGAACTGTATCTGCCTGTCGGTGTTTCCGCTGGACATTGGCAGTGTAAGGGATCCAAGCTGGTGGGAGCCTCCGTTGAGTCCGGGGCCTCCGGTGAACAGTCCGTAGCCGTAAGCTACCTGTACTACGTCTTCCGGGGTACCGCCTACAGCGGCTATGGCTCTGGCGCAGCATTCTTCCCAAAGATCCACGTCGTGCTGGGTATAATAAGCTATTACCCTCTTTCCTGTAGTTCCGGAAGTAGACTGGATGCGCACACAGTCCTTAAGAGGCACTGCAAGCATTCCGTAGGGGTAGGTCTCGCGGAGATCGTACTTGGAGATGAACGGCAGTTTCTGAATGTCGTCCAGAGTCTTTATGTCCTCCGGCTTTACACCCTTCTTGTCCATCAGATCCCTGTAGTACGGGACGTGTTCGTAAACGTGTTTTACCTGTTTCTTGAGTTTTTCTTCCTGGAGCGCGTGTATCTGCCCGCGGGGCATTGTCTCGATGTCTTTTTGATAATAAGTTGTAGGCATTGTTCTTTCCTTTCGACTGACTGAGGTTCTAAGCATTGTAACCCAGTTCGAAAGCCTTTCTGTTCATTTCCACGAACTTCGGGGCGACGGTATTTGCAATTGCAGTCTCCCAGCTTTCGACTGGGATCGTAAAGTGCTTCGCAAACCGCGCAAGAAGAACTATGTTGACGGCCTTGGCGCTGCCGGCCTTCTGGGCTATGGACAGCGCGTCCACCGCGTCTATGTCGACGCCTTTGCTCTTAAGCTCTTCCAATATTCCGGACGGATATTCCGCAGCGCCTGTGATCACGGGCATCGGATCTATCTCCTGAGTATTTACTATTATGGTCCCGCCTTTCTTAAGGCAAGGCGCCCAGCGGGCAGCCTCGAGCTTTTCGAAGGAGAGTATGAAATCGGCTTCGCCCTCTTCCACCAGCGGAGAATATACTTTATCGCCGAAGCGCACGTATGTTACCACGCTTCCGCCGCGCTGGCTCATTCCGTGGACCTCGGATACCTTAACGTCGTATCCTTCGGCTACCAGAAGATTCCCCAGCAGCTTGGACGCCAGGAGGCTTCCCTGTCCGCCTACGCCTACTATCATTATGTTTGTAGTGCTCATGGA
>JAFWVZ010000181.1 GCA_017523605.1 Bacillota bacterium
CACACTTCTCCGCCCTCTTTGCGGAGGTTCTCCTCCGTGCAGCAGTAGATCTTCCTGCACTGCCTTGCAGCTTCTATTACCTCAGCAATACGGCGGTTGCTGAGGTTTACTACAGCCACGTCGGATCGGTCGAAGAGCATAAGCTTGGAGCGGAAGTAGTCCTCCACGTCCGGATGCTCGGTGCTTCCAATATGATCCTGCCCGAAGCTTACGAACACTCCGTGGCTGAACTTGTAACCGTATACTCTGTCGTACTTAAGAGCCTGCGAGGAGACCTCTATGCCTCCTATCTTTATGCCGCTGGTGCGCATGTTGGCCAGGTGCTCCGTAAGCTCTATTATCTCCGGAGTCGTAAGGTGGCTCTGGAAACGGTTTATTCCGTCGTACGTATCTATGGTGGAAACGAAACCGAAACGGTCCGGTCCGCAGATCTTGCTGTGTTCGAGTATGGCTCTTATGTAATAAAGAGTCGTGGATTTGCCCTTTGTACCGGTGACGCCTATAAGCGCCATGTCCTTCCAAGGATCCTCAAAGAACATATTGGCGAAGATAGCCATTGCCCTTCTTATGTCCTTGCCCTGAGCGTAAGCGATGGCCCCTTTTTCCACCGCCTGCTGCAGGTATTCGGGCTTGAAAGCCACGCCCTTGCACACGAACAGCGTGCCGGGCTTAACGTCTCTGGAATCGCAGGACAGCCATTCTATCTCCTGCTCAAGATCCTCCGCTGCCGGCGTCTGCTTGCCGGGCACCCTGATCTCCGCGTCCAGACCCTCGTTTTTTAGTCTTTCAATGTAATCCCTGAGTTTCATCTCTATCCTCCTGTTGATCTTTATATTTAGATTCAAAGCCGGTTATCTCGTATCTGTCTACGCTGTCGGCTATGTATCCTTCGTAAGTAACGTCTCCGTGCTCCACCACCAGGCTTCCGTTGGCAAGATCGTAGAAGCAGGCGTTGGATGCCAGCATGTATGCTTCCGCCAAAAGCGTAAGCAGCGACAGCAGCACCACCGCCGGGTTCATGGACGCGGCATCCAGTCTGCTGATAAGGCCCTCCATGTCGTAGAGGCTGTTTGCCGAAATGGTCCCGACCAGCTGCGAGCGCACTATTCCGGAAGGCAGCGCCGCAAGCACCATCCACGGCACGAAACTGAGCTGCAGAAGCACGAACTTCCCTTTGTTGCCGTTCATAAGCTGTCTGCTGCGCCTTATGCATTCCATGGGCCTTGTATCCGGCTGCTCCGCCAGCACGAAGAATGCCTGCGAATACTGGATCGCTGCAAGTATTCCCGGTATCAGGAGCAGTGTTCCCAGAACATAGAACACCGGAGAATACCCGTAGACCGCCAGCGAGAGCGCAAACACGGAGAACATGCAGCGCAGTACTATCAGCAGCATCTCCACTACGTAGAGCATCAGGCCGTTTATTATGTAGTTTGCCCTGGACGTAAAGCTGCCCATGCTGTACTCTGCGCTTCCGCGGAACACGTCCAGGAAATACCCGGTAAGCGCCAGAATAAGCGGTCCGTTTATAAGCAGCGAATATACGCTTATAATGCTGTTTACCGTCTTCGACGCGGACAGGTAGTAAGCAATGTACGCCGGTCCGTTGACCAGCACCGCGCAGATGAACACCGCCAGAAAGGCTCCCGCCCAATGTCCGCGGAACATCTGCCTTGCTATTTTCCTGATCCTGCTGCAGCTGAGAGTTACTTTCATCTGTGCTTTGCTATTCGTTTTCAGCGTTTTCCGGATCTGCTCCGTTCGCGGCATCCTCCGCATCCGGATCCGCCGCAATGTCTATCTTGCTGAACTTGCCCAGTCCATACGATGCGTCGTCCAGTTTGAACTCGTCCGTGGAGAGGAACGTAAGATCGTGGGTCTCGCCGCTTATGGCGTCAGATCTTGCCTGCAGAAGAGCCTCAAAAACGCTTGCCTTCTCGCCGTCTATCTCCGCTCCGCCGGGCGCCTTGTACCACTCGCGGAACTTGTAGAGCTGCTCCGCGAAGCTGCGTCTGGCGTCCGCATCGTCTATGTCTTCCGCAAGGTGCATAAGGTTCTCTTCCAGGGAATCCAGAAGCAGCACCAGGTCGTTCTCGTCCTCCGGCGCGGCGTTGGAAAGATCCTCGAAGTAATTCTCCGCCAGCTCGCCGGCGTTCTCCGGCTTTACTCCGGACAGCGCCATGTAGAACAGGTCGAAGGGAACGTCCTCGTCCATCTCCATAAGGTCCGCGAACTGCTCGAAGTATTCCATGTCCTCCGGGCCGTCCATCTCCAGCAGTTTGTAGAGTTTTTCCAGTGTCATCCTATGCTCCTATCGTAAGGGATCGCGCTTTTGCCCTGCGCTTACAGTCTGTGTCTCTCCAGCGAGTAGTCTCCCTTTATTCCCAGACGCTCTATAACGTTAAGGAACCTGGGGGAAAGGTCGCTTGCGTAGAACCTGCGCCAACCGGGCCAGTCGCTGGCCAGCATACCTTCTTCCTGCAGCAGCTGCCTGGTCTTTTTAGCCAGAGCCACGGATGGATCTATTATCCTTAAGTCCGGGAACAGACTCTCTATTTTGTCCCTTATTATCGGATAGTGGGTGCAGCCGAGCACCAGCACGTTTATGCCGCATTCGTCCACCATCCTGCCGATGTGGTGCTGTATGGCAGTCTCCATGGTCTTGCTCTCGAAAGCTCCGCTCTCGATCATCGGAACGAAGTCCGGGCAGGCCTCCGAAAAGACCTTCAGATCCGGGTTATGCTTAGCTATCTCCGTGTTGTACGCGCGGCTGTTTACGGTGACCGGAGTGGCGATAATGCCTATCCTGTCTTCCGCTGTACACTCAGCCGCTATCTGCTCCGCGCAGGGTTCTATTATTCCCTGGACTATCATTCCCGGGAAGCTTTCCCTAAGATAGTCCAGCGCCGTAGCCGAACTTGTGTTGCAGGCTGCCACCAGTATCTTGGCACCTGCGTTGATAAGGAACTGCCCTATCTCCCTTGAGAAAGATCTTACCGTATCCGGGCTTTTTGAACCGTAGGGCGCCCTTGCCGTATCCCCGAAATATAAGATGCTCTCGGAGGGAAGCACCTCCGAAAAAGCGTTTATACTTGTTAGTCCGCCTACTCCGGAATCGAATATTCCGATAGGTCTGTCATCCATACTATAGACTCCTCCATATTAACAAGATATTATACCCCGAATAGGCATAAAAGACAACCGAATCGTACTGTATTACTATTCTTTCCGGCGAGGTACGTCTTATTGTATCTCAGCCCACTCCGCGGCTTCACGCCGAGCCTTTTTGAGGCTTTTGACCAGTCGGCTCGTACCTGACGGCCTCCTGGAAAAGCCTTAGAAAAAAGTCTCTTCTACCGCTCCGGAGCGCTTCGAAAACACAAGCCGTACTCCCGCCGGATGAAGAGTAATATTAACGAACGGCACGGCAATCAAAAACACCGGGAGGTAATACCCGGTGTCTGTACTATACTGTTTGTGCGTTATTACGGCAGGCCGTTGAAGCGCTGCATGGCTTCTTCCACACCGTGCTCCACGAATACCGCGCAGGCGTCAGCGGCCCTAAGGCACGCCATGCCAAGCACAGGCCTTTCCTCGTCTGTCCAGCGGCCTATAACGAAGCGGTCCAGAGGTATGTCCCCGTGCGGACCCAGGCCTATGCGCACCCTTGCGAAATCGTCCTTCTGGAGCTGGTAGATGACGGACCTCATTCCGTTGTGAGTGCCGGCGCTTCCTCCTCGTCTTACGCGGGTGCGGCCGAGCGGCAGATCTATGTCGTCGTAGACCACCAGCAGCTTGTCCATTGGGATCTTGAAGTAATCCACCAGCGGACGGACCGCCTCGCCGGAAAGGTTCATGTAGGTCTGAGGCTTTACGAGCAGCACCTTTTCTCCCCCGATCGTCCCTTCGCCGTACAGGGCTTTGAATTTCAGCTTGTTCAGGGGTATGTTAAACCTGTCCGACAGAATGTCTATCGTGACGAAGCCCATGTTATGCCTTGTTTTCTCGTAAAGTCTGCCCGGATTGCCCAGGCCGCAGATCATGTACATGCCTACTCCGTGATCGGGATGCCATTCTATTGCGCAGTGCGGTTTACCTGACGGTTGCCTTTACGCAGCCTGAAATTACTTGTTGAACAGCGCGCTTACAGGTTCGTTGCTGAATACCCTTCTTATCGCTTCCGCAAACAGCGGGGCTACGGAAAGAACGGTAAACTTATCCAGCTTCTTGTCCTCCGGGATCTCTATGGTGTTCAGGAATACCATCTCCTCTATCGCGGAAGCCTGTATTCTTTCCAGGGCCGGTCCGGACAGTACGCCGTGGGTGGCGCAGGCCTTTACGCTGCGGGCTCCGCGCTCCTTAAGAGCGTTGGCCGCGTTGCAGATGGTGCCGGCGGTATCTACCATGTCGTCCACCAGTATGCAGTCCTTGCCCTCTATGTCGCCTATGATGTTCATGATCTCGGAGACGTTGGGCCTGGGACGGCGCTTATCTATGATAGCGATGGGAACTCCCAGAGGCTGGGCCATGTCCCTGGCGCGCTTTACGGAGCCGTGGTCCGGAGATACGACTACCAGATTGCCGGTGTCGTGGCCCCTGAAATATTCGGTAAGTATCGGAGAGCCGAGAAGATGATCGGTGGGGATGTTGAAGAATCCCTGGATCTGAGAAGCGTGCAGGTCCATGGTTATTACCCTGTTGATGCCCGCGATCTGGATGATGTCCGCTACAAGCCTTGCCGTGATGGGGTCTCTGGCTTTTGCGGTACGGTCCTGTCTGCCGTAGCCATAGTAAGGGATGACCGCGTTGATCCTGCCTGCGGAAGCACGCTTCATGGCGTCGGCCATTATGCAGAGCTCCATCAGGTTGTCGTTTACGGGGTCGGACGTGGACTGGATAATGTAGCAGTCCTTTCCTCTTACGCTCTCGTTGATGTTGATGGCTATCTCACCGTCGGAGAACTTCTTTACCGTGGCGTCGCCGAGCGGTTTACCCAGCTGCTCGGATATCTCGGCGGCCAGAGTCCTGTTTCCGTTGCAAGTGAAGATCGCGTACTCCTTAAAATTTCCAATCATTTCTTTTGCCTCTCAATAACTGCTATCTATGTAATATAAAATTATATTATCAGTTCCGGGTTGACGGAGACCTTGCAGACATCCCCTCCGTCGTCGTAATGGAAGATCGGGAAATAGCTTCCTATCTTCTTCTGCTCGTCCTTGCCGGCCACGATAACCACGCCCACGCCTACGGTCCTTGCATCGAACTCCGCAAGCATGTCCTGCATGCCTTTTACGGAACCGCCGCCGCGCATGAAGTCGTCTATGATTATCGCCCTGCAGCCGGGCTTTATGGCCCTCTTGGAAAGACTCATCTTCTGTATCCTGTCCGCGGAACCGGAGAAGAAGTTGATGCTTATGGTAGATCCGTCGGACACCTTGGCTTCTCTTCTTACTACTACCAGCGGCAGGTTGAGGAACCTGGCTGTCATCATGGCAACGCCTATGCCCTTGGTCTCTACGGTAACTACAGCGTCCGCCTCCGTGGCCGCAAAATGCCTTGCAAACACTCTTGCGGCAAGCGTTACGAACACAGGATCCGACATAAGATCCGTGGTATAGATGAACCCGCTGCCTATGCTTCTGTCCGGCTGGGCAAGCATGTTCCCGAAGCGCTTAAGCTCCTCGGAAGACTCTTCCTTGCTGATGTACGGAACATAGCGCACTCCGCCCTTTGCTCCCGCGGTGGTCTCCACGTAGCCAAGGCCTGCGTCCTCCACGGCCTGCCTTACTATCTGAAGGTCCTCGGAGACGCTGGATTTAGCGCATCCGAAACGGTCCGCAAAGTAAGCCAGCGGATAATCCTTGTTGGGATTTTCCGTAAGGATCTGCGTTATTATGCATGCCCTCTGAGCTCTCTTCAAGCCTTTTCTCCTTTGCCCAGGATCATCTCGCCTACGCGGTAGATGTCTCCCGCCCCCATGGTTATTACAACGTCGCCGGGCTTTGCGTTGGCCAGAACGTAGTCTGCCATATCCTTAAAGTTGTCTATGAACCTTACGTCCTTGTCCGGGTGGCGCTTCTTTATGTCTTCCATAAGGGCAGCGGACGAAAGCTTGTATATGTTCTTTTCCCTTGCCGCGTAGATCTCCGCAAGACATACTATGTCCGCGTCCTTGAACGCATCCGCGAACTGGTCCATGAGGGCCAGCGTCCTTGTGTAAGTATGGGGCTGGAACAGGCACCACACGCGCTTGTGATCCAGCTTCTGCGCCGCCGCCAGGGTGGCCATTATCTCCGTGGGATGGTGAGCGTAGTCATCCACCACGGTAAATCCGTTTACGCGGCCCATTATGTCGAAACGCCTCTGGGTCCCCTTGAACGCCAGAAGAGTGTTCTTTATTACGTCCAGATCAGTTACGCCCAGAGTGAACGCCGTGGCGATGGCAGCAAGGCTGTTTGCAACGTTGTGCTCGCCGGGAACGGAGAGCGATATCCTGTCTACGAAGCCTTCTCTGGTGTACAGGTCGTACGAGGGATGGCCCATTGCGTCGAACGAAATGTTCTTGGCGTAGAAGTCGCTGCCCTCGCTGAAGCCGAAGGTCTTAACGTCGCAGTCCAGATCCGCGGTGGCTGCCTTTACGAAGGGGTTGGCGTCGTAAGCGATTATGGTGCCGTCCTTGGGTACCGCCAGAGCGAACTTGCGGAACGAGCGGGTTATGTGGTTTATGTCCTTAAAGTAATCCAGATGGTCCGAATCTATGTTGAGTATTATCTCCACCCTGGGGCGCAGCTCCAGGAAGCTGTCCATGTACTCGCAGGCCTCGGTGATGAAGTAATCCTTGCCGCCTATGCGGACGTTTCCGTGGAGCTCGTTTAGTATGCCGCCGACGGTTATGGTAGGATCCTTGCCCGCGTTCTGCAGGATGAGCGATACCATGGAAGTGGTGGTGGTCTTTCCGTGAGTTCCGGACACCGCTATGGAGTTGGGATATTCCGCAAGCAGCATGCCCAGCGCCTGAGCCCTGGATATTACAGGGATGCCCATCTCCTTAGCCTTGAGTATCTCCGGGTTCTCCATCGATACCGCGTTGGAGTAGACCAGCAGGTCCGCGCCTTCCGCGTTCTTTGCGTCGTGACCTATATATACGGTTATCCCCTGTCTGCGCAGGTGATCCGTTACGGTGCTCTCCTTCATGTCGGAGCCGGAGACTTCCGCTCCGCGGTCCTTCATTATCTCGGCTATGGCGGAGATGCCTATGCCTCCGATCCCCAGGAAATGAATGTGTTTATAGTTCTTAAGATCCATGGTGTTACAGACCCAGCAGCGCCTTTACGCGCGCCTTCATGTCTTCCTTTCGTATAGATTCTTTATGTATTATCTTTCTCTGCTTAAGACCCTTAAGGCCGTCCGGAACGTGCGCTCCGGTAGCCGCGAAGAGCCTGTCTATCGTTTCGAACGGATCCGCGCCCTGCCCAATGCCTATGCTTTCGGCAACGACGGCAGCGAACTTATACGGACTTGCAGTAGATGCTATGAGCGCCGGCGTATCATCGCCGGAAGCTTCCGCGTAGTCCTTCCAGACCTTGTATCCTACGGCGGTGTGGGTATCCATAAGGTATCCTTCTTCGTTGTAGAGCTTTCCTATGGTATCCGTTACCTCTTCCTCCGTTGCAAAGCCTGCGGAGAAATACTCGTCCAAGCCTTTCTTTACCGCTTCGCCCACGGTGTACTTTCCGTTTTCGGAAAGCTGATCCATAAGGCTGCGTATCTCCGCAGCGTCCTCACCCGCCAGATGGAACAGCAGCCTCTCCAGGTTGCTGGATACCAGTATGTCCATGGAAGGAGCGTTGGTAACGTAGAATTCCCTGTTAGTATCGTAGACTCCGGTATTTATGAAGTCCGTAAGCACCTTGTTCTTATTGGACGCGCAGATGAAGCGCTTTACCGGAAGGCCCATGCGCATTGCGTAGTACGCGGAAAGTATGTTTCCGAAATTTCCGGACGGTACGCATATGTTTACAGGATCGCCGGCCTTTACCGCGCCATTTGCCACGAGCTGCGCGTAGCCCCATACGTAGTAGACGATCTGAGGGAGCAGCCTGCCCACGTTCATGGAGTTTGCGGCGCTGAAGGTAAAGCCTTTTGACTCCATCTCCTTAAGAAGCTCCGCGTCCGAAAGGATCTGTTTCTGCGTGGTCTGGGCATCGTCGAAGTTGCCGAGTATGGAGAACACGTGCGCGTTCTTTCCGTCCGCGGTACGCATCTGGGCTTCCTGGACCGGGCTTACCGCTCCGTCCGGGAAGAACACCACTATCTGCGTTCCGGGCACGTTCTCGAAGCCCTTGAGCGCTGCGGTACCGGTATCTCCGGACGTAGAGACCAGTATGACTACGGTCTTTTCCTCGCTCTCCTTTTTGATGCTTGCAGTAAGAAGCCTGGGCATCAGCTGCAGAGCCATATCCTTAAACGCTGCCGTAGGTCCGTGATAGAGCTCCAGGAACCATGCTCCGCCGGCCTTTACCACTGGCACGGTCTCCGGCGCGGAATACTTTCCGTCGTACGCTCCGTGTATGCAGTCCGCCAGCTCCGCCGCGGAGAACTCCGGGAGGTAAGGCGCAAGGACTTCGGCGGCAAGCTCGTCGTAAGACAGCTGCGCCAGCCTGTTCCAGTCCTTATCCAGCTGCGGGAAACGTTCCGGTACGTAGAGACCCTTGTCTGCCGCGATGCCCTTTATTATGGCCTGACAGACATTCATCTCCGGGGCCAGACCTCTTGTGCTCTTGTACTTCATGAAGGCGTCCTTTCAGGCTTCGGCCGCTTTTGCGATGCGGGCAAGAATCTTTTCTCTGCCCATTATCTGCTGTATGGTCCAAAGGTCCGGGCTGTTTGCCCTGCCTGTTACGGCAATCCTTATTACTCCGCTTACGTGGCCCACGTGGCCCTTGTAAGCGTCCGGGTTTTTCTTATAATCCTTGGGCTTTACCGCGTAGCCCATGTCCGCTGTTATTCCGCGGATCTTCTCGAACCAGGCGGAGTTGTCGTCCGCAGGATCGTAGCTTTCCGCGTAGCGGCGCAGTATCTCTTTGCGGTCTTCCGCGGACACCTCGCCCGGCCACTCGGACTCGTACTCGAAGGTCTCGTCGAAGAAATACTTTATGAACGCGAAGATCTGCTGAGCGTAGACCAGATCCTTACGGGGCTTCTCGCCTCCGCGGTCTATGTCGAACACCTTCAGCAGCATGTCCTTGTTATCTTTAAGCAGAGCGTACTTGTCCTTATCGAACTCCTCCGCCCAGC
>JAFWVZ010000182.1 GCA_017523605.1 Bacillota bacterium
CCGATAGATACTAAATTTGCATGTTTCCCGTAATGTACTCGTAAGCATCCCTGAGAGCCGTTCTGTGAGGCGGATGGTCCAGGGCGTCGTATGCGTCTTCGAACGTCATCCACTCCAGACTCTTAATTTCCTTTTCCTGTGGTACAAGGTCTTCCGACAGCGGTACTGCTGCAAAGAACACCACTTCCTTATCTTCGCCCTTTTTCGTTAAGTAGTGGACAGTTTTCCTAAATCCGCTGTCTATCTTTACATCCAGATTGGTCTCTTCTTTTATCTCCCTGGCTGCAGTCTCAAGTTCGGTCTCGCTGCCCTCCACATGGCCCTTGGGTATAGAAGTATGACCGGATCTGGTGTGCTCGATAAGAAACAGCAGACGTCCGTCTTCCACCTTATAGATTACTGCCCCGCAGGATTTTTCCAGTCTCATGGTCTGTGCCTTCCCAACGATGCGATCGATCAATAGAACTCGCGGATGTAAGCTTCAACGTCCTCTCTGCTGCCCCTGAACACGCCCGGTGTCTCCATCTTAAGGGATACGCATGCCGTGGCGTAGAGGAGCGACTCTTCCACGCTCCTGCCCTGCACCCGCATTCCCAGGTACGCTCCGGTGGTTGTGTCGCCGCGTCCGGTCCTGCCGGAAAGGTTCCTTGCCTTCACCGGGCAGGTACATGTCTTTTCTCCGTCGAACACCAGCATCTCCGTATTGTGAGACACCATCACTTCCTTTGCGCCCCAGGCGTACAGCTGCCTTGCCGCAGCTTCGCGGTCCGAAAGCCCCGTAAGGATCTCGGCTTCGGCGGCGTCGGTCTTTAGAAAGGCCAGATAAGGAAGATACTTCAGCTTATCCGGCCAATCACGGAAGACCAGCCTGCCGTTTTCGTTGCAGCGCAGGAATCCCTGCGCATCAGCGGCTACCTTGCCCTTTCCGGCAAGGAACTCTATAAGCTCTCCGGGGAAATCTCCGTAGAGAAGCCCTGCGAGATGGCATAACTTAAAGTCTATTCCGGGGACTTCATCCGGCAGAACAGGGCCCGACTGCGCGGCGCAGGATGAATTCCTGCGTTCCCTGTCCGCGGTAAAGTATTCGTTTCTCATGAGCGTGGTCTTTTCCGAAGGTATAAGGGCCTTGCTCCCTGCAGGCAGGTCTATAAGGTCCATTATGTCGGCATCTTCGGGTGCTATCTTTACTGCGGAGAACACCCTGGCTCCGGTGGCCTTCGCGGCCGGAGTGCAGTACGTTACCGCTCCGCCCGCGCTTCTGTCCTCAGCGCCTGTGTAGTCTATGTTTACGTCCCTGGTAGCGGGACCGAGTATCAGAAGATCGTATTTTTTCATGTCGTTTCAGTCTCTAAGCTTGAATGAGCGTATCTCGGGATATTCCGCAATGCATTTATTGATCTCATCCTGAAGAGTCTTGGAATGCATCTTTACATCCAGCGTATATTTGAGTTTGCCGTCGCATCGTTCGACGTCGGAATCCTCCATGACCATGTCCCACTTCTTAAGCAGAACGGAGAGCCTGTCTACAGCTGAAGGATCGTCGTCCAGAACTATCTCCAGTCTGGCACCGCTGTACTTGTCGTTGCCTATGGGGAAACGGTGCATTATGAACTGCAGAAGCACTATGAACAACGTGGCGAACACCGCAAGGAAATACATCCCTGCGCCGGTAGCCATGCCTATGCCGGCAACACACCATACACCTGCAGCCGTAGTAAGACCTTTAAGCGAATGCTGCTGATAATCCCTGTAGATTATACCGGCGCCCAGAAAGCTGACACCGGTAACGATGCCCGCCGCTATACGCGCGGGGTCCGTGTTCCAGGTATGCGGTCCCTGCTGGTTTATAAGGTCCAGGAACCCGTATTTGGAGATCATCATAAGCAAGGCGGACGCGCATCCTACCATGCTGTGAGTACGCACTCCGGCATCCTTAAACCGCTTTGAACGCTCTATTCCGACTATGCCGCCAAGCACCGCAGCCGCTATCAGGCGTATCAGCATCTCCAGGATCTGGCC
>JAFWVZ010000012.1 GCA_017523605.1 Bacillota bacterium
CCGCGACTATTATCGCCGCGGCTTTTTCGTAGAGTTCCTGTCTTTCCGGAAGGTTCTCCGAGACTATGGTAAAGGTAAAGCCCCTGCCGTCGGGCAGTTCGCGAACGCCGTCATCGTTAATGTCTTTGAACCCGGCCTTTTCAAGCTGTCTGGCGGCTTCTTCGCGGTCCGTCTTAAAGGTCTCGTAAGAGTCGTCGCAGCCCATTACCGACGGCGGCAGAAGCCCGGAGGACGCAACGCTTCCAGTGTTCCCGCAGAACAGCTCTCTAAGGGCGTTCCAGTCTATGCTGAGCAGCACCGCTTTTCTGAACTCCGGGGTGCTGACGTCAGCTAAAGTCTCGTGGAACACGGCTATGTCCGCGTCCGCGCCGTAGAACCTGCCGGGGTCTATCCCCTCTTTATCCATGAACAGATCCGCCATGGTATAGTCCCACGGGGAATCGTAGGAGTAGATGTAATCTATTTCGTGAGCGACAAGAGCGTTGATCAGCGCTTCCTTGTCCGGGTAAGTCTTTATAGTGATCTTGTCTATGCGGGCTTCTCCCTGGAGGTCGTTGCCCGGGAAGAGCTCCAGTTCCGTTATGCCCTCCGCTGAGGACACCACCTTGTACGGACCGCAGTTTTCGTCCTTATGGTCCGCCTCCCAGCTATGTTTTGACATCAAGGGGGAAAGAGCGCTTTCGGAACGCAGGAACTTATATGCGTCCGGCTCGGAGAAGACAAGCACAGCCTGATTGTCGGCGGTCTTCCTGACATCCTTAAGGTTGGCCAGAGTCTCGTCCCCCGCGATGTCCCGCCTGTATTCCAGGGTAAAGACAAGGTCGTCGAAAGTTACAGGCTCGCCGTCGTGCCATTTAAACATGGTCGGGAACGCAACGCGTATCTCCCTGCCGTCCTCCGATACCGCGTAGTCCTGAATGAAATACCCGCGTATCCTGTGGAACTCGCCCCTTACGAACATTGGCGCTTGTACAACTCCGGTGTAACTCCACTGTCCGTGATAACCGGCGCGGTCATTGATGTTTTCGGGGACCGGCACAGCCGTGGTGCCTATGGTAATGTGGTCGATGTGCTCCACCGGCGTCCTGGACGGCACAGTGTCGTTACCGAAGTCGAATATGGAAGTGCATGCCGAAAGCGACAGGCAAAGCGCAGCCGCAAGCAGCAGGCAAAGCACAGTCTTTATCGTTCTGTTGAAACGTTTTTTCATCTTTTGCCTCCGGAGACCGGTGACAGCCCCGCGCTCTCTATGGCAAGGACCACCGCCGGAACCAGTATAAGATGTATCACGGCGCCCACCGCCGTGGATGCGAAGTAGCCGGAGAAGAACGCCGCGAAGGTGTAGGGCGAGCTGCTGCCTATAACACCTATGGTGATGAACAGAGCCTTAGCCGCGCCTCCGGCGATCCTGCCGAGTATCATGGCGGGGACCAGAGACATGTACATCGCAGTCAGGTGGCTCCTCTTCTTGCTCTTTATAAGAGCCGGATACAGAAGCCCGGTAATGAGTCCGTACACCGCAAGCTCGAACACCATGGGCAGCGCGTTGGTCGGGAAAGGCGGGAAGCCGAACAGCAGGCTGCGCAGAAGCGGCAGCACTATCCCAAGGCCCATGCCCCATTTCCAGCCGCAGCAAAGGCCGCAGATAAGTACCGGTATGTGGAGCGGGCTTATGGTCTTTGCTATAGCCTGGATCTGGCCCGTAAGAAACGGCAGCACAAGTCCCACGGCAAGCAGCATTCCCGTGATCACCAGACTTTTATATTTTCCAGAACTGCTCTGCATGAGTATCCTTTCTGTCAGCAAGCCGTGCTCCGCCGGAGCGGATCCGCGTTGTCAGTTGCGCAGGCTGTGTTTATGATGCATTAATTGCGCAGGCTGTGTATGGGCGCGGGGATCCTTCCTCCCCTGTCCACAAACTCCCTGCAGGAACGGCTGTTTACAGGCATTACCGGACCGGACCCCAGAAGGCCTCCGAATTCCACGACGTCGCCTACCTTGCACCCCGGAGCCGGGATGACTCTTACAGCCGTAGTCTTGTTGTTTATCATTCCTATGGCGGCTTCGTCCGCTATTATTCCGGAGATCGTCTCCGCGGAAGTGTCGCCGGGGATCGCTATCATGTCCAGACCAACGGAACATACGCAGGTCATTGCTTCCAGCTTTTCTATGGTAAGGGCGCCGTTAAGCGCTGCGCGTATCATTCCCGCGTCCTCGGATACCGGTATGAATGCTCCGGACAGACCGCCTACGTTGGAAGAAGCCATTACTCCGCCCTTCTTTACAGCGTCGTTGAGCAGCGCCAGAGCGGCCGTGGTGCCTGGAGCGCCTACGCTCTCAAGTCCCATCTCTTCCAGTATGTCCGCAACACTGTCGCCTACGGCAGGCGTGGGAGCAAGCGAAAGATCCACTATCCCGAACGGAACGCCCAGCCTGGAAGAAGCTTCCTGAGCTACCAGCTGTCCCATTCGCGTCACGCGGAACGCGGTGCGCTTTATGGTCTCCGCAACTACGTCTATCGGCTGACCCTTGCAGCTCTGAAGCGCGTGATGCACGACTCCGGGGCCGGACACGCCTACGTTGATGACGCAGCCGGGCTCACCCACACCGTGGAACGCTCCCGCCATGAACGGGTTGTCCTCCACCGCGTTGCAGAACACCACCAGCTTGGCGCAGGCAAAGCCTCCGCGGTCCGCTGTAAGCTCCGCAGCTTTCTTTATGACGCGCCCCATCTCCGCTACGGCGTTCATGTTTATTCCCGCCTTGGTGGAACCGATGTTTACGGACGCGCATACCTTGTTGGTGCTGGCCAGGGCCTCCGGTATGGAGTTTATCAGCGCGTGGTCTCCGCCGGTATAGCCCTTCTGGACCAGCGCGGAGAATCCGCCTATGAAGTCTATTCCAAGGGCGTCCGCCGCGCGGTCCATGGCCTTTGCGAAGGGCACGTAGTCCTCCGTGTCGCTGCTCTCGCAGGCTATGGCTATGGGCGTTACGGAAACGCGCTTGTTTATTATGGGTATGCCGAACTCACGCTCTATGGCCTGAGCCGTGGGCACCAGTCTCTCGGCCTTGCGGCATATCTTTTCGTATATCTTGTCCGCGCACGCAGCCGGATCCGAATCGCAGCAGTCCCTGAGCGATATGCCCATGGTGACCGTACGGATGTCCAGATGCTGCTGGCTGATCATTTCTACGGTAGAAAGGATCTCGCTGGCACTAAGCATTTGCGGTCACCTCCCTAGATCCTGTGCATGGCGTCGAAGATCTCTTCGCGCTGGATGTGGATCTCCATGCCGCTTTCTTTACCGTAGTTCTCCAGCCTTTCGGCTATCTGGCCGAAGCCGAGGCTGCTGGTATCGATGTCCACCAGGACCACCATCGTAAAGTATTCCTGAAGTATGGTCTGGTTGATGTCCAGGATGTTTACGCCCGCGTTCGCCAGAACGCCGCACACTCCCGCGGTGATGCCGACCTTATCCTTGCCGACGACGCTTAAAATGCATTTTTTCATGTGGAATTCCTCTGAGCTTTTACTCGTTAAAGTTGATATTTTATTGTATCATAAAGACGGGAATTTTACTACTTCATGGCGGGCTTCGCGCTCGGTAAGAACATCAAAAAACACAAGTGACCGCCCACAACTTTCCCATAAGAGCGGTCACTCTGTGATTTGCCTCTGAAGGGAGGACCGCCTGTCGGCAGTGCCTCTTTTCGTATACAAGCATAACAAACGACCCGGCGGATGTCAATAACACCGGAGGATCTGTGTCAGATGCTAAAGGACGTTGTTCTCCAGCGCGGATCCGGTAAGCTTAAGCATGCGGATGACAAGCTCGCGGTTCTCTATTATGAGGTCGTAGACCGCGTCCTCCGAAAGCACTCCGCGCTTAAGATCCGCGGGCAGCAGGCCTTTCTCGTCCGCCTCGAAGTCCTTCATCCAAGCGGAACTGCCGTAGTAGTCGCTCAGCTTCTTGTACTGTTTCTGAACGGACTCGTACCGGTCCAGCGCCTCGCCCAGTTCCTTTACCGCCTCCGACGAAGCGTCCAGATACTCCTCCATCTGCTTTATGCGTTCTATCCTGTTCATTCTGATCTTCAGACCTCCTCCTAAAAGAACGGCTCCCCTGCGGTGCGGGGAGCCTGTTTCATCGTTTACTTAAAGTATTCTTTTGCTGCGGCAAACAGCTTTATGTCGTAATCGCCGGGGACGTTCCTGTACAGACCCGCGCCCACACGCTCCGAGTGGCCCATCTTGCCGAGTACCCTGCCGTCCGGGCTGGTTATACCCTCGATGGCCATTACGGAACCGTTGGGGTTGAAGCGCACGTCCGCGCTTGCGTCTCCGTCCAGATCCACGTACTGGGTGGCTATCTGACCGTTCTTTATAAGCTCCGCAAGCACCGCGTCGTTTGCTATGAAGCGTCCTTCGCCGTGGGATATGGGCACGCTGTAGATCTCGCCGGGCTGCGTTAGCGCAAGCCACGGGGACTTGTTGCTTGCGATACGCGTGCGCACTATCTTGGACTGGTGACGCGCTATTACGTTAAAGGTAAGCGTGGGGCTGTCCGCGTCGGTGTCCATGATCTTTCCGTATGGAACCAGACCAAGCTTAACCAGCGCCTGGAAGCCGTTGCAGATGCCCAGCATAAGGCCGTCGCGCTCTTCCAGCAGCTTAGTTACCTGCTCCTTTACCGCGCCGTTGCGGAAGAAAGCGGTTATGAACTTGGCGCTGCCTTCCGGCTCGTCGCCGCCGGAGAATCCGCCCGGGATGAATATTATCTGGGACTCTGCCGCAGCCTTGGCGAATTTCTCTACGCTGCGCGATACGTCGTCCGCGGAAAGGTTCCTGATGACCATTATCTCCGGATCCAGCCCCGCGGCGGCAGCCGCCTTGGCGCTGTCGTACTCGCAGTTGGTACCCGGAAATACCGGAATGAGTATGCGCGGCTTTGCGCTCTTAACGAGCGGTGCCGGCCACTTGTCCGCCTTGAACGTAACGTTCTCTACAGGTCCGATCTCCTGTTTTATGTTGCAGTTGTAAATGTCTTCCAGCTTGCCTTCGTAGGCCGCGGTAAGGACATCTATGCCTACCTCTTCCTCGCCCAGACGGATGACGCCGTCATCAGTGGTGCGTCCCAGGAAGCCTACGGACACGCCGTCGGGCAGCTGTTTTTCGGAGAATATTCCGTCCGGAGCTTCGCCCAGCTCCACGATGAAGCTGCCGTAATCGTAGTTGAACAGCCTGCTGTCCACTGCTGCCAGCCCGTCTTCGAACCTGAAGCCAAGACCGTTGCCTATGCACATCTTAAAAATCGCTTCGGCCGTACCGCCCATGCTCGGCGCCCAGCAGGCCTTAATGGCTCCGCAGCGCTGCAGCATGTTGACGTATCTGAACAGATCCAGCAGAGACGATGCCTCCGGCAGACCGTCCTTTCCGAGCCGCGGGGAGATGCGGAGGACAGAGCTTCCGGCCTCCTTGAACTCCGGCGACATGATGTTCTCTATCTTTTCGTCCGTTACAGCGAACGACACCAGCGTAGGCGGAACGTGTATGTCCTCGAAAGATCCGGACATGGAGTCCTTGCCGCCTATGGCCGCGACTCCCAGTTCCTTCTGAGCCCTGAATGCTCCCAGCAGAGCAGCCAGCGGCTTGCCCCACTTTTCGCTGTCGTGTCCGAGCTTTTCGAAGTATTCCTGGAAGGTAAGGTATACATCCTTGAACTCCGCGCCGGTGGCTACCAGCTTGCTTACAGATTCCACGACCGCGGTGTACGCTCCGTGATACGGTGAGCTTTCGGTAAGGAAGGGGTTGTAGCCCCAGGACATTACGGAGCAGGTGTCTGTGTCCTTGTCTTCCACGGATATCTTGTGGACCATGGCCTGAACAGGCGTAAGCTGGTTCTTTCCTCCGAAGGGCATCAGGACCGTGCCTGCGCCTATGGTGGAGTCGAAGCGTTCCGAAAGGCCTCGCCTGGAGCAGCAGTTGAGGCTCTCGGCCATGCCTATGTATTTTTCCGCGAAGGTCTCGCCGGTGATCTTGCGCCTTGCGGACCAGGTCTTCTTTACCTCTACGTCTATGTGCTTTTCCGCGCCGTTGGAATTAAGGAACTCGCGGCTGAGGTCTACTATCTTTTCGCCGTTCCAGTTGAGGACCAGCCTGGGATCTTCGGTGACCTCCGCCACCTTAATGGCCTGAAGGTTCTCCGCGGCTGCCAGATCCAGGAACTTCTGCTTGTCGCCCGCGGCTACTACCACGGCCATACGCTCCTGGCTCTCGCTTATGGCAAGTTCCGTGCCGTCCAGACCTTCGTACTTCTTGGGCACTGCGTTAAGATCCACGCTAAGACCGTCCGCAAGTTCGCCTATGGCAACGGACACGCCGCCCGCGCCGAAGTCGTTGCAGCGCTTTATAAGCCTTGAAGCGGCCGGGTTCCTGAACAGCCTCTGGAGCTTTCTTTCTTCCGGAGCGTTACCTTTCTGGACCTCGGCTCCGCAGTTCTCGACGGAGTGGACGTCGTGAGCCTTGGAAGAACCGGTGGCTCCGCCTATTCCGTCGCGGCCTGTGCTTCCGCCCAGCAGTATTACAACGTCGCCGGCTTCTGGTCTTTCCCTTCGCACGTTCGCCTCCGGAGCTGCCGCTATTACTGCGCCTATCTCCATGTGCTTTGCGGCGTAGCCGGGATGATAAAGTTCGTCTACTATTCCTGTAGCAAGGCCTATCTGGTTGCCGTAGGAAGAATATCCCGCGGCTGCGGTAGCAACCAGCTTTCTCTGCGGAAGCTTGCCCGGTATGGTCTCGCTGATGGGAACGGTCGGGTCCGCCGCGCCCGTAACACGCATTGCGGCGTAAACGTAGGAACGTCCGGAGAGCGGGTCTCTTATGGCTCCGCCTATGCATGTGGCGGCGCCGCCGAAGGGCTCTATCTCCGTCGGATGATTGTGAGTCTCGTTCTTGAACAGAAGCAGCCAGGGCTCCTTCTTTCCTTCTATCTCTACCTGCAGCTTAACGGTGCAGGCGTTTATCTCTTCGGATTCGTCCAGCTTGTCCAGCTTGCCGTGAGCCTTAAGATACTTGGCGCCAATAGTGCCCAGATCCATAAGGCATATGGGCTTTGTGCGGCCAAGTTCCTTACGGACGGCAAGATAATCGTCCCAGGTCCTCTGCAGCAGAGGATCCTCGAAGCTTACACTGTCGAGTATGGTTCCGAAAGTGGTGTGGCGGCAGTGATCGGACCAGTAGGTGTCGATCACCTTTATCTCAGTGATGGTGGGGCAGCGGTCCTCGCTCTTAAAGTAGTCCTGGCAGAACTTAATGTCCGCAAGGTCCATGGCAAGGCCGTTGGCCTTTATGAAGTCCGCAAGCTGCGCCTCGGAAAGACCGTTGAAACCGTCCAGGACGGCGACCTTATCCGGCACCGCGTACTCCATGGCAAGAGTTTCAGGCAGATCCAGCGAAGCCTCGCGGGCCTCCACCGGGTTTATTACGTATTTCTTTATTTCCGCAAGCTCCGCGTCGCTGATATTTCCGTAGAGCGCGTAGACTTTGGCGGAACGGATGAGCGGCCTTTCCTCCTGGGAGATCAGCTGGATGCACTGCGCGGCGGAGTCGGCTCTCTGGTCGAACTGGCCGGGCAGGAACTCCACGGCAAACACTCTGGCGCCATCAAGGTCCGGAGCTTCGGAGCAGACGTCCACCTGAGGCTCGGAAAAGACCGTGGTCTTGGCGTACTCAAACAGATCCGGCCTTATGCCTTCCGCATCGTAGCGGTTTATCACCCGTACGTCCGTAAGCCCTCCTATTCCGAGAAGCCTGCGCGCGTCCGAAAGCAGCGCGTTTGCCTCGTGAGCGAATTCCTTCTTCTTTTCCGAATAAACTCTGTAGACCATGATCTCTCCTTGACGACCGAAACTTTGGTTTTCCGTGCTGTCCGTTTATTCCAGCGCTTTAAGCGCCTTGGCGCCTATGTCGTGACGGAAGTACGCGTTATCGAAGTGGACCTTTTCCACTACTTCGTACGCAGCTTTGATTGCGGACGGAAGGTCTTCCGCTGTAGCGGTGCATCCAAGCACGCGTCCGCCGTTGGTGACCAGCACACCGTCCTTGAACGCTGCGCCGGCAACGAATACCTTGTCCTTTACCTCGTCTTCTATTACAAGGGGTCTGCCCTTCTCGTAGCTTCCGGGATAGCCGTCCGACGCAACTACAACACAGCACGCAGCACCGTCCGAAAATTCTACTTCCACGTCCGCCAGCCTCTCGTCCGTAACGGCCTGCATTATGGTAAGCAGGTCGCTCTTAAGAAGCGGCAGCACCACCTGGGTCTCCGGGTCGCCGAAGCGGCAGTTGTACTCTATTACCTTGGGACCGTCCGCGCAGAGCATCAGTCCGAAGTACAGGCAGCCCTTGAAAGTGCGGCCTTCCTTGTTCATGGCGTGCATCGTAGGAAGGAATATCTCCTTCATGCAGCGCTCGGCTATCTCCGGCGTGTAGTACGGGTTGGGAGCTATCGTTCCCATGCCGCCGGTGTTAAGGCCCTTGTCGCCGTCCAGAGCGCGCTTGTGATCCATGGAAGATACCATCGGGACCACCACTTTGCCGTCCGTAAAGGACAGAACGGATACTTCCGGACCGGTAAGGAACTCCTCTATTACGATGCTGTCGCCGCTGGTGCCGAACTTCTTGTCTTCCATTATGGAAACGATCGCGGCCTGTGCGTCTTCGCGGGTCTCGGCTATTACTACGCCCTTGCCCAGAGCAAGGCCGTCGGCCTTTACCACAGTGGGTATGGGGCAGGTCTTAACGTATTCCAAAGCATCCGCGGCGCTGGTAAATACCTCGTAAGCAGCCGTGGGGATGCCGTATTTCTTCATAAGGTTCTTGGAGAAGACTTTGCTGCCTTCTATTATCGCTGCGTTAGCCCTGGGGCCGAAGCTGGGGATGCCGGCTTCTTCCAGCTTATCCACGCAGCCGTCCACCAGCGGGTTGTCCGGAGCTACCACAGCGTAATCAACGAAGTGGCTCTTAGCGAAATCCACTATTGCGTCCAGATCGGACACGCTGATCTTTACGCATTCGGCGTCCTCCGACATTCCGGCGTTTCCGGGCACCGCGTAGATGACGTCTACCGCCGGGTTCTCGTTAAGCTTCTTGATTATGGCGTGCTCTCTGCCGCCTCCTCCTACTACAAGGATCTTCATGTTTGCCTCTCCTCTCTGTGAACGGTCTGTCTAGTTATACGGGCAGAGCGGATCCTGCACCGAGTCGTCGTGCGGCTCGTACAGAGGATCCATCCAGTAGAACACGTAATCCGTGCCGCCTTCCGGATAGTGATATCCCATCTGCTCTCTCAGAAGAGCGTATCTGGGGTAATAGTTCTTGTCCTTGTCCCAGCGCCAGTCTTCGTGGGAATCTATGCTGTAATCGTTAACTACGCAGTTGGGATGGAGCCTCCTGAACTCTTCTATCTGCTCCTTGGGCACCTCGTTTATTATGCCTATCCAGAGCCTTTCCAGATCCAGTCCGTACAGCGGAGTTATGTCTTTAAGATGATGGTTCCAGTTTATGTTTAGATGCTTCAGTTCCTTCGCGTTCGCCAGCGGCGAGAGGTCCGTTATCCTGTTGGTGAACAGTTCGCAGAATTCCAGATGCGGACAGTTCTCCAGCGGCGATATGTCGCTGATGGTGCCGTCCATCACTATGAAGACCTCAAGGTTGGGCATGTATCTTACGAAGTCTATGTTGTACAGATACTCGTTATGGCCTATGTCCAGGTACTTTACGTCCGTGCAGTACTTGAGCGACGCGGCAGACGATGGTGTAAGGCTGCCTGCGTTCTCGGGAGCGCTGGCAAGTATCCTTAACGCGTTGGTCCTTACGGAGTAAGTCTTGCGGACTCCGAACCATACGCGCCATACCACCTTGACATCCGGGAAGTCGTCGCGGATGGCGGCCATGTGCTCGTCGTCCACTCCGCAGCTGTCCATGTCCAGCCACTTAAGGTCCGGCATGCAGGAAATGACTTCGCGGACTTCCTCGCCCTGGTCCGTCATCTTCCTGTGGTTGAGATCCAGCTTTATGTCATGGATCCCGGGAGTGCGGTCGAATATCGTGAACTTATAATCCACTTTAAGATCCGGGTTGTCCTTAAGGAAAGCGTAGACCTCCGGCAGGTTTGCGTGACCCTCCGTGTCTTCTCCGAAGTCCACGGACTTGAGCGCCTTCATGTAAGGAGCTGCCACAGCAAGATGCTTTACGGCACCTCTGTCCGTGCCGTCGAACTTAACGCTCTGCGCATCCGAGGGCACGGTGGTAAGCCCCACCTCGATCTGCGCTTTTATATCGGCGTCCGGCATGGCCTGCCGGAAAGAAACGAACTCTTCCGGGCTTACCCGGCCAATGTCCTTGGTACCGATGACGCGCCAGTCCGGATAAGCAGCCGCGTAGGAAGCCATTTCCTCTACGGTCCATTTTGAAAGGTCCAGCTTTACCGCCTCGAGCCCCAGAATGTAACGGAGAAAAAGGTTGGACGCGGCATCCGCAGTCTGCGGATCCAGCGCCGTATAGTCCGCCGTACGGGTCTCTTCATCGTAGGATGTTCCCTGCGGCATGGCTACCGTGTAGCGGACGTCTACCTCCGGATGAGCCTTTGCCCACTCGTACACTTCCTGATAGCAGCTGCACTCCTTAAAATCCGCGCGCTCAAGATCCGGCAGATAGGCAAGCTTTGCAGTCTCACCGGATTCCAGCTTGTGAGCAATGCTCGAAGCGTTTTTAAAGTGCACACCGTGGCGGAACCACACCAGATCATGCGTAGCGGAAAGCACGCCTGCCGCTATCGCGGCCGCAGCGATAACTATTATTATAGCCACCGGGAACTTTGCAGGCTTCTTCCTTTCTGCCGCATGCCTTGCGGACCGGGATGCTGTTTCCGGCTGCTGATCTGTTACTGTTGTTTCCTTGTTTTCGATGCTGTCCATTAAAACCGCCTCGCATGGTATTTCCGCATGCTAGTCGTGCGGATAGTATTTCGGGTCGTTCCAGGGCATGGAGTACTTTTTGCCTCTGTACCCAAGCTGCTGTATAAGCAGACGGTATCTGGGGGTAAGGTTCTTCGGCTCGTCGTCGTCCGGATCTCCGTACCAGCGCCAGTTGTAATGCGGATTTCCGCAGGTAGTGTTTACCTCGCAGTCCGGGGCAAGCTCCTTAAAGTGCTGTATCTGCTCCTTCGGGATCTGCGTGTACCTGCCTATCCACAGCCTCTCCAGCTGGGTGAGCCCGTAGAGAGGAGTCATGTCCTTCAGATTCTTATTGTAACATATGTTGAGGTGCTTTAGTTCGTGCATCTCGGCAAGCGGGCTCAGGTCCGTAATGTCGTTGGTGAATATCTCCAGGAACTCCATGTGCTTGCAGTTAGCCAGCGGGGAGATGTCCGTAACGTTGCCCATCATGATTATCAGAACTTCCAGGTCCGGCATGTAAGCCGTAAACGAAATGTCCTTAAGATAGTTCATGTGGCCTATGTCCAGGTACTTCATCTTGGTGCAGTACTTAAGACCCTTGGTGTTCTCCGGAGTAAGCTCGCCGCCCAGCCAGCTGGCGCTTGCGAGTATCCTGGTCTCGTCCGTCCTTGCGGTGAATCTGTCGCCGAACCATATGCGCCAGTCCACGGTTATGTCCGGGAAATCTTCCCTGATGGCCGCCATGTGGTCGTCGTCCACTTCGCAGAAGTCCATGTCCAGATAATTGAGTCTGGGCATGCAGGCTATTATCTCGCGCACCTCCGCACCCTGATCGCTCATGGGTATGTGGTTGAGATCACGCCCGGCCAGCCGGCGCGGAGCCTCGGCGCGCGGACGTCCGTCTCACCGAGGCAGACGATCTTCTCATCCCGCGCGGGGAAGCGCGCGGCGAGCTCGTC
>JAFWVZ010000183.1 GCA_017523605.1 Bacillota bacterium
CCCGAACATATGCGGATAAAGGCAAGACGGTCCCTGTGCGCCGGGTTCATGTTCGCCTGGATCTTAAAGACGAAGCCCGAAAACTCTGGGCGCAGCGGGTCTATCTCTCCGCCGTCCGCGGTCTTTCTGGCGCCGGGGGCAGGACTCATCTCGAGGAAGTGGTCCAGGAAGCAGGTGACTCCGAAGTCCGCCAGCGCGGATCCAAAGAACACCGGTGTCAGCTCTCCGGCAAGAATGTCGTCCTTATCCACGGGATATCCAGCGCCTTCCAGCAGTTCCATGCCTTCTCGCAGCGCCTTCAGGTTGTTCTGAGTTATGATATCCTCCAGTTCCGGTCCGAAAACTCCGTCCGGACCCAGGTCCATCGCGGTCTTTTCCTTATAAAGATATACGCGGTTATCCAGTATGCTGTATATCCCCTGGAAGTTGAGGCCGGACCCGATAGGCCAGCTTGCGGCGGCTGCGGGCATGCCGAGCACGTCCTCCAGTTCTCCGATCAGTTCCAGCGGATCTCTGGCTTCCCGGTCCAGCTTGTTCATGAATGTAAAGATTGGGATCCCCCTCATGCGGCAGACCGCGAAGAGCTTTTTTGTCTGCGTTTCGATACCCTTGGCGGCATCGATAACCATCACAGCGCTGTCCACGGATGTAAGGATACGGTATGTGTCCTCTCCGAAGTCGTTGTGGCCCGGCGTGTCCATGATGGATATGACTTTGCCTGCGTAGTCGAACTGCATTACCGAGCTTGTGACGGAAATGCCTCTCTGTTTTTCTATCTCCATCCAGTCGGAGGTGGCGAACTTGGCGTTCTTGCGGGCTTTTACGGTTCCTGCCTGCCTGATGGCTCCGCCGTGCAGCAGCAGTTTTTCCGTAAGTGTCGTCTTACCTGCGTCCGGGTGCGATATAATGCCGAAAATACGGCGTTTTTCAAGTTCCTGTTTTGTAAGTTTGCTTTCCATGATCGTGTTATATGTATTAACTGATGTATTGAACAAGTTATCTATTATTATTCAGGAAACGGTTACATCGGTCTTTCTCCTTCTGTTTGATTGAGCAAAGTATTGTAACACAAAAATTCCGACTTGTATATACCACAACATGTAGCGTATAATTGAATTACGCAAAATATTTCTTGTGTACGTAAGGAGTTATTATGAGATGTCCATATTGCAGCGCAGCTGACAGTAAGGTAATAGACTCGCGGCCTACGGAGGACGGCAGAGCAATACGCCGCCGCAGGGAATGCATCCAGTGCGGCAAGCGTTTCACCACCTACGAAAAGGTGGAGGAGATGCTGTTCATGGTGGTCAAGCGCGACGGCTCCAGAGAGAGCTTCGACCGCAACAAGATACTCAACGGCATAATAAGAGCCTGTCAGAAGCGGCCGGTCTCCATGGAGCAGATGGAAGCCATAGTAGACGACATAGAGCGCAGCCTCAACAACAACATGGAAAAGGAGGTAAGCTCGTCCGTCATCGGAGAGGAGGTCATGAACCACCTGAAGGATCTGGACGAAGTCGCCTATGTGCGTTTTGCCTCTGTATACAGGCAGTTCAAGGACGTAAGCACCTTCATAGCGGAGATAGAAAAGCTTCTTGGATCGGACAGCGCCGGCAAGAAGAAGCTTAAGAAGCTGGCAGAGGCCGAAAAATGAAGCCTTTCCGCATAGCCATAGACGGCCCGGC
>JAFWVZ010000184.1 GCA_017523605.1 Bacillota bacterium
GCTCCGATATACATACTCCACGGTCTGATGTACGGATTCATATTCTCGTTCATCACCAAGCTGTTCCCCAAAAAAGCATCGCTTACAATTTCAAAGATATGGGCGTTCATAATGTCCCTGCTGTTCGGTGTGGAATTCATTGCCAAAAACATACTGCAGGACTTCTATCCTGCGTCCATGCTTAAGACAGCCGCCGGCAACCACCTTTCGGACTACATAGGCGCCATAGTCATAATGATAGGCAAGAAGATCCACGTGCTGATACTGTTCTTCCTGCCCGTCATCCTGGCGTTCATATTCTTAAGGAAACCGCTCAAGAGCAAGATAAAGAAGCACGGAATGCTCATATTGTCGCTCATCTGCGCCGTACTCTTCTATTTCCTGGGCAGAGCCGCCATAGCGATCCCGTTCAACGGCAACCTCACACCCAAGGAACTTTACAATTCCGATACCAACTATAACGATCAGGTGGAGCAGCTCGGTCTCATCAACATGCTCCGTCTGGACATAAAGCACATGATATGGCCGGTAGAGAGCGAGATCGACGTGCCCGACGATCCGACGCCGGTAGAACCGGAGCCCGAAGATCCCGAACAGGCCAAATATAAGCCCAACAAGATCAATCTGGACTTCGCGCAGATCCAGAAGGATACTTCCAATAACAACATCAAACAGCTTGCCCAGTACTTCAGCACCGTTAAACCTACGATGCAGAACGAGTACACCGGCATGTTCAAGGATTACAACATCGTATTCTTTACAGTAGAGGGTCTGTCCGGCTACGCTCTGGACCCGATGATAACTCCTACACTCTGGAAGATAACTCACGAGGGATTCGTGTTCAACAACTACTACACTGCCCTTCACTTCACAAGCACGTCCAACGGCGAATGCCAGCACCTGCTCGGTCTGTATCCGAAGAGCGGTTTCCCGATCTCCATGAGCCGCACCGGAGAGCTTAAGACCAATACCTACTTCTCGCTTGCAAGGCAGCTGAACCGTCTGGGATACAAGAGCTACGGATACCACAACAACATCAACATGTACGGACGCACCGGATCGCATCCCAACCTGGGCTACGACTGGCGCTACATACACTACACCGACAGCTACAAGATGTATCCGGACAGCATAGACTACGAAGGATCCAAAGGATACAACCAGGGCAAGCTGCGCTGGATGCAGAGAGACTCCTTCATGGTCGCTCATACCGTTACCGACTATCTGAGCAGCGATAAGCCCTTCAACGTCTACTATCTGACCGTATCCGGACATACACCGTATACCTACACCAGCTGGGCGTGGGGAAAGAGCGGCTCCAACTGGATAGAGGACGACAGAGTCAAGTCCATGACTTACACCGAAAAGACCAAGGCCTACGAGATGGCGGCCATGGAAGTAGACAAAGCCGTTGAGATCCTTATAGAAAAGCTTCAGGAAGCAGGCAAGCTGGAAAAGACCCTTATCGTGCTCTCCCCGGACCACGTTCCGTATGCGGACATCGATGCAATAGAAGAGCTCGCCGGCAAGAAGTTCGGTTCGTCTTCGGACTTCGAAGCCATCAACGAAAGGAACATAGACTTCGAGGTATATCACAGCTGCCTGGCCATCTGGAACCCGAACATAGAGACCAAACAGATCGACAAGGTCTGCTGTCAGGTAGACATACTGCCGACAGTATCCAACCTTCTGGGCCTGGAATACGACTCCAGAATGCTGGGCGGTACGGACATACTTTCCACTTCCGAAGGTCTGGTGGTATTCGCTTCCAAGAGCTGGAGATCCGACAAGGGATTCTACAGCAGCTTTACGAAGAAGTTTACGCCCAACCCCGGAGTCAACATGTCGCAGAGCGCGCTTGATACTTACGTAAAATACATGGACAGCGTTGCGAACAACAGGCTTAAGATCACTAACATGATCATCGAAAGCAACTTCTACAATTTCGCGCTTGGGTCCAATAAATACATAAGAGAAGAGTCCGAGACGCAGTACGAGCTTACCAAGGAGCAGCTTGAAAAGCTCTATGAGTATAATGCCGAAAAGGCAGTGATCCGGGAGTACAAGGATCCCAGGACCTTCGAGAAAAAGGAAACAAGACCTTTCTGATGACAGATGGGACGGCCCCTATGGACCGTCCCCTTTTTTCTTAGAGAAACATAACACTGCCGCTAAGATCTTAATTCAAAACTTATCTGACCGCTTATCACCTGTCGCAAGAAAGTAGGTACACAGATGAAAGAGAGATCCCTTAAAAAGAGATTCCGCTACTGGCTGGACCGCCGGATGGCCAACGGCACCTCGGGCATGGTAAAACTGCTTGTAACTACCGTGCTTGGCTCCGTGCTCATCGTTTCCCTGCTTGTGCTGGCCTTCGGGCTCCACAAGGACGGAAAGAGCTTCCTGGCCATTTTCTGGGACAACTTCAGGTCCGCAATGTCCTCCTCCTTCCCCTCCTCCGAATCCGGAGGCATACTGTACATCATCCTGTACACCTTCCTGGGTCTGATAGGAATGATATTCACAGGCATGCTTATAGGTATCTTCAGCGGAGGCATCCGGGGAAAACTGATAGCTCTTCAGAAGGACAATCCTCAGATCGTGGAACACGGACACACGGTGATCCTTGGATTCAGATACGGGGAATACGCCCTGCTTGAACAGCTTATAAAGGCCTCCGGACGCAGAAGACGCACCATAGTCGTTGCAGAAAAACTGGAACGAACGGACATGGAGGACGCAGTCAGGCAGAACATTAAGGTCCCTAAAAACGTCAGGCTGACCTTCATAAAGGCAGATATCACCAATCCAAACTCCCTGGAATGCTGCGCCATTCAGAACGCGGATAACCTAATAATCCACGTACCGGACAGAGGTCTTGCCGTTAAAGCGCTTCTGGCAGTATCCGCGGACCTCAGAGGATCTGAAAGCTGGCCGAAGACTGTAGTTTCCTTCGAATCCGAAAGATCCATGCTTCCCACGAACATGCTGGAAGAAAACCACATAGAAACGCTCCATACAGCCAATGTAGTTGCCAGGACCATAGCACGCGCAGCTACCCAGACCGGCGTGTTTGAAGCATTCATGGAGATCATCAATTTCAACGGCTTCGAGTTCTATTTCCATGCGATCCCCAAGGCAGAAGGCCTTACCTTCGGGCAGGTATACCTAAGCGCTTACAACGGCACTGTAGCAGGGATCTACCGCGGAGGAAGAGTGATCCTGGATCCGGAACCCTCCACTGTTCTGGAAAAGACAGATCTGTTCATAGTATTCGAAGAAGAGCAATGGAACATAGAACTGGACGACCCGCAGAACGTAGAGATGCCTAAAAAATCAGTCCGCCCTGCTCCGCCTGAGATACCGGAGATAGTCATCATAGGTTTCAGCAACGAGCTGTTGACGATAATAAACGAGCTTCCGGATAACATTAATAAGATAACTCTTGCCGGAATAACTGCTGACCAGCGCAACGCAAGCCTTCCGGACAGCAGTGAGTTCTCATCCGAAATAGAGGGCGACTACAGAAGTCTGGACAGCGAGCGCGTAATGTACGACGTAGTAAAGGATGCGCCGCACATAATAGTACTAAGCGACAGAAAGAAGTCCCCGGAAGACGCGGATACGGATGTAATAATGCGCATCATGAAGCTAAGGGACATAAAGAAAAAGTACGGTCTGGGATTTACCATAACCGCCGAGATACGCTGCGAGAACAACAGAAAACTGCTTAATTACGAGACAGGCGATGACTTCATAGTAGCAACGGACATGTCCTCCATGATACTGGCGCAGATATGCGAAGAACCAAGGCGCAACGCTTTGTTTGCGGAATTCCTGGACGAAGAAGGTTCCGAGATCTATCTTAAGACTCCTGAGCAGCTTGGTATAGAGACCGAGGGCCTTACGAATCTTGAACTTAAGACCAGACTCTACGCGATGGGTTACATACTTCTGGGATTTAAAACTTCAGAAGATCCGTTCATTCCCTACGTAAAGGACGGTCCCGCAGATCTTAAGCCCGGAGACGGACTTGTAGTTATCGGCGAGGAATAATCGGGCTGCACGCCTGAAAGTATCAAAAGAAATAATAAAGAACGGAGCCCCTTGTACAGGACTCCGTTTTATTTACATAATAATGATTATGGCAAAAGGCTGAATATTGTTTATCTGTTATATATCGCCTTTGCCCTGTCAGCCAGATCCTCTGCAGCTTCAAAGAAGCCGTAGTACTGTAACACCGGGGCGCATTTTTCGCAGTAGAACGCATAATTACCGTCGTGAGGAAGCTCCGGACTGTTAAGAAGATCTATTGCTTTTTCGCAGCATTCGATGACGCGCTCCTCTGCTTCTTCCTCTCCTAGATACGAAGAACAGATGTCTGCCATGTTGAGCCAGGAAACAGCCTGCTCGCCTTCGGTGTCCTTAATCTGGACCAGTATTCCAAGCGCTTTCTTCTGATGTTCGAGCGCCTGTTCGCTGTACCCGAGGTCGCAGAGCGTTACAGACATGTTGTTATACAGACCGGCAAGACGGAAATCAGTCTTCGGCAGTTCCTTTTCGTAAATGCGGGCTGCTTCCGAAAACAGTTCCAGCGACTTTTCAGCCATGCCGAAAGCCTTGTATACAGTAGCGGCGTTTACAAGGGCAGTACCGTGAGTAACGCTGTCCTTCATGTCCATACGGTCTATCAGATGCATGCAGAGCTCCGCGTTTTCAAAGGCTTTTTCTTTGTTGCCGGTCTTGCGGAAAACTCCCATGAGCTCGTTGCGTACGGCAAACTCGCCCCTTAGATCGTTTCCTGCCCTTGCCTCTTCTATCCAGTAATCTGCAAGGCGAACAGCCGCAGCGTAATCACTGCGGCTGTAACATTCGTCGAGCTTTTCCAGGACCCTGCCTGCCGGAATGGCGCGCACTGCCGGCTCGTCTTTCCACTGCGAGAAATCGAACGGACAGACTGGTTCCTGATAATCGTTCTTATCCAAAGACATGTATTACTTTTCTACAGTTACGTCCAGACGTCTGGAAGGTACTGCTATGCCGTTTGCAGCAAGAGTATCCTTGATCCTGTCCTGAAGGTCGAACTTGACTCCCCAGTAGTCAGCGGCATTGCAGTATACACGGAACGCGAACACGACCGCGTTGTCCTGGTACTTGTCCACGGCAACGAACGGAGCCGGGTCCTTGAAGACTCTCTCATCCTCTGCAGCCATTGCGGCGATGACTTCCTTAGCCTTGGCTATGTCGGACTTGTAAGCAATGCCGAAGTCCATGTCCACCCTTCTGGTGCCTTCCCTGCTGTAGTTGGAAACGCTGTTGGTGGTAAGAGCTCCGTTGGGGATGGTTACTGTCTGGTTGTCCGGAGTAAGGATGGTGGTGTAAAGAAGTCCGACTTCCTGAACAGTACCGGCTTTGCCTGCAACTTCTATGAAGTCCCCTTTGCCGAAGTTCTTGGAAGTAATTACCAGTATTCCGCCGGCAATGTTGCCGAGGCTGTCCTTAAGAGCAAGAGCTATGGCAACGCCGCAGGTGGCAAGCACCGTGATAAGCGAGCTGATGTCGAATCCGATCGCAGACAGCGTAATGAGTATGGTAACGACCCAGAGTGCCGCCTTAACGAGCGAGATTATGAACTTGCTTACGATGTCTTCTACCTTAAACTTTTCCAGAAGCTTCTTAAGAGCAGCTGTAACTGCCTTCATGATGATGTAAGCAATGATGAAGTAAACGAGCGCCGAGCATACGATGGAAAGCACTCTCATGAAACCGGTAGAACCTAAATTGATTATCATTTTGTTCCTCCTTAAACATATTTCTTTTGACTCATTTATTTTATCACAACGCTTTCCTTAGTAGTACACAAACTCAAGCATTATTGTAGAATTCTTTTCTTGCATTTATCCACGGCAGCGGTTATAATACCTTTTGTTGCGGGGCATTAGCGCAGCTGGGAGCGCGTTTGACTGGCAGTCAAGAGGTCAGGGGTTCGAGCCCCCTATGCTCCACCATAAACAGAAAGACCACCATCCGGTGGTCTTTCTGTTTATCCGGTAGAATCAAAGAGTATAGGGGGCTCGAACCCGAAAGGGCATCAGGGTCCGGTGGACCCTGATGGTCCGAGCACGCTAAAGCGGGCGCAGGACGGCAGACTTTGCGCAGCAAAGGATGCAAAGCCCCCTATGCTCCACCAATAATATGTATTTCTATCCATTATGAATCTATTTGAGAATAATAAACCAAAAAGAATGGAACCGATCGAGCAATACATTATTAGATTGCATCATTGTTACCACAGAATTACAATGTGAAGTATTTGCATCATTAAGAGTATAATTGTCACAATATAATTTTAATAGAAAAAAACACAATAACACTATTGACAAGCATTATCTTCAGCGATATTCTAGAATCACAAGCTGCGAACTGCATTATGGAGGTGCGTTATATGGAATGGGAAGTATTCACATTAAAGCAAACGGGCGGCAGGACTGCTCCTTTTGTAAGCATTGGCAGAGGAACACTTGATTTTAGCCAAGCTGCCTGCGAACTCATTAATGACACAGGAGAATACAAATATGCA
>JAFWVZ010000185.1 GCA_017523605.1 Bacillota bacterium
GCATCCGTCCCGGAGATGGAAGCAATAATGGCAGCGGATCCGGCTTCGGCGGCGCTCACCGGCGGCATGCCTTTCCAGGCAGGCTACTGCAACGGCAGGAACAGCACCTTCAACGGGTTTGAGTACCACAAAGCCATGGAGATAAACATAGCGGTAACGGACTTCATGCTGGCGCTGGGGCACAGCCGGGACATATCCGGGGATAATACCTACAGCGTGGATCAGGCGGAGGTCTTTTACGTGGAGAAGGGTACCGTAATAGAGATGTTCGGCACCACTCTGCACCTGTCACCGCTCAGGACTGCAGAAGACGGTTTTAAGGCCGTGGTGCTTCTGCCCCGGGGCGTAAACACCCCCCTTACGGACGAGGAAAAGGCTGCTAGAGACAAAGCCTTTGCGGACGGAGACAGAGAAGCAAGACTGCTTCTTCAGCGCGGCAAATGGGTGATATCCCATCCGGAAAGAGAACCCCTCATAAAGCAGGGCGCGTGCCCCGGAGTGCTCGGAGAGAACAGGGAACTATTCTTTTAACTGATGAATGAGATCCTGTTTTACATAGTAATACTGCTGGCAAACATTATACAGGGGATAACCGGGTTTGCCGGGACCATCCTTGCCATGCCTTTTTCCCTAAAGCTTGTGGGAATGGACGTGGCGGTGCCGGTGCTTAACCTTTTGGGTCTTGCGTCCGGAGTCTACGTACTTGCAGGGAACTACAGGAGCGTGGACCGTAAGGAACTGCTCAGAGCGGTCGCCGTAATGGAGCCCGCGGTAATAATAGGACTTGTTGCGCGGCGTTTCCTGTCCGGCAAGCCTCAGCTTCTGTACTACGTTCTGGGCGCAATAGTGCTGGCGCTTGCGGTAAGCGGTCTTTGGGGGCTGCTGCGGAAAGAGAAGCAGGAAGGTACGGAACAGCAAAGTTCCGGTCCGGATGATGCCGCACTGCTGCGTTCAGAAGCGAAAAACGGCAGCGCTTCACGCGGTGCCGCGGCACTGGACATTGCGATCCTCGCGGCGTCCGGACTTGTGCACGGACTCTTCGTGTGCGGCGGTCCGCTGCTTATAGGATACCTGTCCAAAAGGATAAAGGATAAGGCGTCGTTCCGTGCCACCATCTCCACCATATGGATACTGCTGAACGGGACGATATTCGTTTCGCAGCTGATCTCCGGAGCGTGGAACGCGGGACTTGTAAAGGTCCAGCTAATATCGCTGCCTTTCCTTGCGGCTGGAATGTTTGCCGGGAGCCTTCTGTACAAGCGCCTCAGCCAGCGCACGTTTATGCTGATAACCTACGTTCTGCTGTTTATAGCAGGACTTACACTGTTTTTTAAATGAGGTCATGATCATGAAAGAATTTCAGGCTGCGTACTTCCCGATAGGCGTACCCACCTTCCATCTGGAGAGCGCGGGAAAGCTGTTCGACGCTTCCGCGGAGCTTCTGAACAGGCTCTGCTCTGGTGTTGCGGTCCCAAAGGAGATGCTTTTGTCCGTAGATAAGCTGAACGCCTTTGCGGACACTGTGGACCCGGATCTTATTGTGCTCCAGAACATAACCTTTGCCAACGCGGCCTACGCCTCGGAGATAATGCACAGGTTCCGGGACGTTCCGGTGCTTTTATGGACGCTCCGCGAGCCCGTGATAGACGGCGGAAGGCTCAGACTCAACTCGCTTACGGGAGCGTACTCCGCGGCAAACGCCATAAAGAGGTTCCGCAGCGAGCCTTTAGAATATGTGTACGGCAGCCCGGACGAGGAAAAGGTCGTAGATAAGATAAGCAAGGTGATACGCGCCGCAAAGTTGCGCTTCGACCTTAAGTCCCTGAAGATCGCCGCCGTGGGCCACACGCCGCAGGGCTTCGGCTTCGGAAGGGCCATGGATCTGGATCTTCTGGAGAAGTTCGGCGTAAGGCTGGAATCCATAGAAGCGCGGGAACTGATAGACAAGGCTAAGACCTTTACCGGCGCGGAAGTAACAGAGTATCTTGCGGACGCCGGCAGGCGCATCAGGGGCCTTGAGAATACCCCGGAAAAGAACCGTCTGGACTTTGCCAGACTCTACAAGGCATACGATGAATACGTAAGGCAGAACGATATAGGCGCTCTGGCATCGCGCTGCTGGCCGGATTTCTTTACTGCTTTCGGCACCCCGGTCTGCGCCGTGCTTGCAATGCTCAACGACCTGGGCGTTGCCGCAAGCTGCGAGGCAGACACCTACGGAGCCCTCTCCATGTATCTGGGGCAGAAACTTACAGGTACGCCCGCATTCTTCGGAGATCCCGTCTCCCTTAACGAAGAGGAGAATACCATCTCCTTCTGGCACTGCGGTACGGCAGCGTGCTCTCTTGCGCGCAAGGATACCGGAGCCTGTGCGGGTGAACACTGCAACAGGCACATAGGGCCCACGCTGGAGTTCGGCTGCAGACCATGCCCCAAGGCTATCATCTTCAGGGTAGGTCAGGACGCGGACGGAGACTTCCGCTTCCTTATCGCAACAGGCGAGGTCCTGGACAAGCCTCAGCAGTTCTTCGGAACGTCTCTTGTTATAAAGACAGACGCTTGCGCCGAGGGGATAGTGCATAGGACAGTCGAGGCCGGCTGGGAGCCGCACTACGCAGTCATCTACGGAGACGCTGCAGACGAGCTGGAGATGCTGGCGCACATGCTTGACATTACAGTCGTGCGGTTTTAATATCCTTCTAGGAGGATCGACATGAGCAAAGCCGGAATGAACATGGAAACGGTCCGGTACCAGAACAGAGCTCTGATACTGGATTACATAAATTCTAAGGGGCCGGTATCCAGAACGGATATCGCGGCTGCTTCCGGTCTTACCGCAGCATCCGTTACCCTTATAACCACCCGCCTTCTTGCGGAGGGCATTCTTAAGGAAACAGGTACCACAATAGGAACAGGCGCCGGCCGCCGCAGAGTGCTTCTGGACATAGACGCATCGGCAGCGTACGTTCTGGCGGTCAACATAGAGCCGAAGGATACCGTGGTAGCGGTCTGCGACTTAAAAGGCAACGTGCCGGAAGGACCCGGTTCGGAGCCGCTGCTCAGGACGGTCCCTACGGACAGAGATTCCGCGCCGGAGACGTTCCTGGCGGAACTGTGTAAGGTATGCAAAGAGCTGCAGAGCAAGCTAAGCAGCGCGCAGAAGAAGCGTCTGGAATGTGTAAGCATAGGCATAACCGGTCTTGTGGACGTTCGGAACGCTGTATCCGTGCACGCCTACGGAGTATGGGACAGACCGGTGGATCTTAAGGCGGCGTTTTCGTCCAGGCTGGGACTTCCGGTGATCGTGGAAAACAATGTGGACGCCTTCGCAACGGCGGAGCAGATGTACGGAGTCGGAAGAGCCAGAAGCGACCTGCTGATAATAAAATGGGGCCCCGGAGTAGGAAGCACAGTCATAATCGACGGCGTTATCTACAAGGGCCGCCAGGGCAAGGCTGCCGAGCTCGGCCACTACATAATCGACCCTGCAGGAAAGAAGTGCAACTGCGGAAGGCGCGGCTGCCTGGAGACCTATGTTTCCTACAGCGCGCTCAACGAGATAATGCCCTTTGAACCGGACGACTTCGAAAGCGCCTATCTGGCTGCAGATCCGCAGACCAGGGCTAAGATAGACTCGGCAATAGATCTGTTTGCCAGGTGCATCGTAAACACCGGAACGATGATCGCTCCGAGCCGTACCATACTTGCCGGAAATCTGTTCCGGGGATCCGCGATCCGCGAAAAGCTGATAAGCGCCTGCACCGCACTGGACGGCACCTATAACGCGGAAAGCATCATATATACACCGCTTTCCGGCCGCGAGGCCTATGTAGGACCTGCAGCTGTATTTGCACAGAAAAAGCTCCTGGAAGACAGTCTGACGGAAGGCTGAGCGGAGCGCTGCCATTAAACATCTACTAAAAAAAGAGGAGACCGAAGTCTCCTCTCTTTTATTTCTGTGCAAGGTATTACAGTCCGAAGAGCTGCAGATAGAGCGGGGTGAAGGACAGAAGCGCGCACATGATGAGCGACGGTATCCATCCCCACTTGAGCAGCTGACCCGGTGTGTAGTAACCGTAGCCGTAAGTGAACAGGTAGATCGGCTCGAACCACAGAAGCAGCGGGGTGCATGCCCAGAATGCCGGGATGACCATTACTGCGGTCGGGGTAGCAGCGGTAAGAGCAGCCAGCGGCAGCAGCAGCGGAGCAAACAGCGCAACGATAGCCGGAGCGGTGGGTATGAATGCTCTGATGACGCAGACCACAACGCCTACGATGAACATCATCAGGATGACGTTCATTCCGCCCATGCCGGAGAACAGCGGGGTGACCAGAGTGTCTACGATTCCGGAAGAGGTGAGAGCTCCGATGAGCACGCCTACGGAACCGATGGTGAACGCAAGGTTCCAGTTGGTCTTCTTGACCATGGTGTCGTAATCGAGTACGTTGATCCCAGGCAGGAACATTACTGCCAGACCTACTACAGCAACGATGGTAACGTTGAGAGCGGGGATCCAGGTTCCGAGTATCCAGAGGACCAGTATTACCAGTATGATGGCGATGGTCTTCTTTTCGTTAGGCTTAAGAGGTCCGCACTCCGCGACTCTGCTCTCGAGCTCCTTGATGGCATCTTCCTCGATGCGCTCGGGCTTGAATACAGCGGTAAGAGTAAGTCCGCTGATGAGGCAGCAGATGAGAGCCATCGGAGCGAAGATCAGGAACCACTGCAGGAAGGAAATGTTTATTCCCTGCTGAGCAAGAACGCCTATGATCAGAGCGTTGCCCGGGGTACCTGCAGGAGTGATCATGCCGCCGCAGCCGGACATTGCCGGGATACCGATCAGCAGGCAGCGTCCGAGGTTGGACTTTCCGGGCTCGCAGCCGTTGGCCTTAAGAAGGGCCAGAGCAAGGCTCAGGTAGATGATCGTGGTGGACAGGTTGGACATGATGGCCGACGTAATTGCGCAGGCGAACATGAGTCCGATTACCAGAGCTTTGGAATTGCCCTTTGCTCTCTTGGTAAGTGCGCGGCATATGCGGAGCGGAATAGAGGTGCTCTCAAGAGCAGCGGATATGCCGAATGTGGCGATGGCGAAGAAGAACGCCGTACCGCCGAAGGATGTGAACACGGTGTTCAGCGGCATTACGCCGAAGACCGGGAACAGGAACATCACCAGGAAAGCGGTGATGAGCATCGGCATGGTCTCGCAGATCCACATTACTATGGCGCCGAGGAACATGCCCAGAGCCATGAGGCCCTGACGGGTAATGCCTTCCGATACAGGAAGGAGACCGCAGATCAGCACCAGCACTACGGCGATGACCAGACCGATCAGTCCTTTCTTCTTGTTAGTCGTTTGCATTTTTTTTCTCCTTTGATCAGTTCGAAACAGCTTTGACTTTGATGGGTTATGATTGCTTTAACTTGCTTTATCTAACAGCGAAATCGTCCACTGCTTTAGCCATCATCTGAACGTTCTCAAGCTTTGCGTTGAACGGTACGTCGCAGCCGGAGCAGCACATGTATCCGGTGGGTCCTACTTCCTTGCAGAGCTTGGTCGTGTAATCGTATACATCCTCGGGCTTGCCGAATGCCAGCATGGATGCCGGAACGTCGCCCATGATGCAGATGGAGTCGCCTACGATCTCCTTTGCCTTGAAGATGTCGGTCTTTCCGTCCAGGCAGAGTACTCCGCGGCCCTTGGGCATGAACTCCTTGAAGTAGTGGAGTCCCTGATCCCAGCATGCGTCAAGATGCATAAGAGGAACAACATTGAAGTCGAGGCAGAGCTGGATAAGATCCTTGAAGTATCTCCAGGAGAATCTTTCGAACATTGCCGGAGACAGGGTCTCGGGGGTTCCTCTCCATCCGCCGATCCATACGCCGTAAGGTCTGGTCTTAGGATCGGAGAAGCGCTTGGTGTATCTGTCCATGTTGAACTTGTGGGCAGCTTCGAATACCTTGTCCATCTTGTCGGGCTCTTCCAGAAGGTCCTCAACAAGGAAGGTTACCAGGGAACGGCCGCCGCAGAACATTTCGAACGGTGAAAGCAGGGATCCGTCCTTAACTACCACGTAGCCTGCGTCCTCGAATCTCTTGATGGCGGTGGGGCCGTAGGTGGAAAGGCCGGTCTTAGCCATCATTCCGATGGGGTCGTGCAGCTTTTCCTTCATGAACCTGGTGTACCACTGGCCGAAGCCGTTCTCCAGGATGTCGTCGTAATCTTCCGGCTGGATAAGTTCTGCCTCGCAGACCTGCCAGAGCTCGTTGTCGGTCAGTTCAACGCCGGGGGCCTTGATGTTGGAGAGCCACAGGGTGGGAAGACCGTAGGGGGAGCTGAGCGGGGTCTGGATACCGTCGATGTTTCCCATCATTTCGGTAGCCTTGATGTTTACGGTGCAGTTCAGATCCATGTCCTTGATGTAATCCGCCATCTTTACTCCGCAGAACTGCGAAGCAACGGCAGCCGCGCCGGAGATCATGGGGATCTTGTCTACCGGCTCAAGAGCGATAGCCGCGTTGATGCGGGCCAATCTTTCGTCATAAATGCTCATTTATAATGCCTCCTTAGGTGCTAAAGTATCTTACGTATACAATATAAGGCATTGGAAAACAAAAAATAACGGACAATAAAAGACAAGATATCAAACCATCTGTGCAGGAATGTAGATAAATCGGAGTGGGTGTGCAGTAAAAAACGATTAAAAAAGCCCGCTTTGTGCAAAAATGCTCAAAACAGACTTTTTTGTCAGATTTGTTAGAGTACGCCGGCGTTTTGTGCAGATATGCACAAAATCAGTCGTCTAAAGAGCCTCTCCCGGCGGCCGAAACGTTCGGATCCGCCTTGTCGAGGAGGAAGCAGGAGAATATCAGCCGCATCTGCTGGTCCGGATCGCCCGGAGCGGTAAGCCGCAGGAAGGTGTCGTTCCCTATCAGTTCGGCAATTCTGTCCAAACGGTAGTTAAGGCTGTTCCTGTGAAGGGAAAGCATGTCCGCAGTCTCTGATTTGTGGAATCCGCAGATGCAGAAAGCGCGGAAGGTATCGTAGTATTCCGTGCCGTTGCGGGCATCGGAGATCTTCAGCTGAAGCAGTACCGGTTCCGCGTAGGCTTGCGCAAGATCGTTCTTGCTGAAAAGGTCCTCCAGATAATCCAGAAGACGCTCTCTGCCCAAAGATATGCGCAGCCCGGAATTCCTGCAGCGGTCCAGCTCTTCCAGAGCCTGCCGGTAATAAAGCTCCGAATTCTCTATGCCCAGGAAGGGGGTGCTTGCTCCGATAATAAAATCATCTTTAAACACGTCGCTCAACTGCTTCTTAAGTTCGCCGGTCTCCGTTTCCGATACCAGATTCCTCAGGATTATCAGATGCTGCTTATGCATTGCCACTACAACGTCCGGGATGGTCTCCGCAATCTTACGGAATGCCTTGCCCAAAAGCACCGGCTCGCTGTTTACGATCTCGCGGACTGCAAGGATCTGATACGGGTCGGACATTTCCCACTTAAACGAGTGGAACAGTTCAGCCAGATGGGCGCGGTCGTATTCCCTTTTTTCCAGAAATCCCACAAATGCGTCTGCCAGGCTGGACTTAGGATTGAACTGCTCGGCGTGCCTTTCCACGTAGAGGTCCATCCACCCTATGAGTATGTCCACAAGGTTCTCCATGCCTTTTGCAATGGGGTGCAGGAATCCGAACAGCACGTAATGGCCTACGATCCGGCGGTTAAGCACAACGCTGCAGTGTATGTATTCGTACTCGTCCATTACGGATGGACGGCGGGTAGGGACCATGTCGTCAAAGACGTTGGAAATGTTGATGTTGTCCTTAAAGAACTTCATCCGTTTTTCGGAGATGCCGTGGTTGTCTATTAGTTCCTTCCAGTGCCAGTGTACGGACGCGGGGTAATCGCTGGCCAGAGCCAGGATCCCGCCGTCGGGGTCGTAAAGGTAAGAAGGGTTATTCAGCACGTCGCGGCTGCGGTCTATCATTTCCTGCAGACCGTTGTCGCTGTCCAGGCATGCGGAAAGCTGGCGGTCCCAGTCGTTGAATTTGTCTATGATGTTGCAGACCGTGTCGAACAGTTCCTCGGCTTCCACCTGTCTTACGAGTATCATGTCGTAGCGGTGGACTATGAACGAGTCGTTTTCCGAGCTTTCAAAGAACTCCTGAGCGGGTCCTACGTACACGGTGCTGGGGTTCATGGTGGAGGATACGATCCAGCGCGCCCCGGCTATGGTGGCGGAACCGTCTTTTATCATGGGTATCATTTCTGCATATGGCAGTTCGCTGTAGATGTTCCACATGCTGAGTTTCATTGCGGTCCCTCCTTTCGGTTTTGATCGGGACGGATCAGTATTATCTGTACCGGAATTGTGCAGAAATGCAACATTCATCTATATTATATTATTGCCTGCAGCCCCTCGGCAATGTTTTTTTGCACAAAGGGGCATTTCTTTTGTGCATAATTAACGAAATGGGAGCAAAACTTCGGGTGTGTCCGGTCAGATTGACAAGCCTCCTGTTTCGGTGTAAACTTCATCTATTGACCAGTTGATCAAAACATCATATCTTTACATTAATTTAGACCGGCAGATCCCGCAGACTAATGAAAGGAGTCACCGAATGAGACCTGTTTCCCCCGAAGAATACAAACGCATGATCCAGGACGACTGGGACTGGGCAAACCGCCTTGTTCAGGCTGTAAAGGACGACCCGCGCAAGTTCGTTAAATACCGCGATCCCCGCCCGATCATCTCCATCAAGAACATGATCGAAACGTCCGCGCAGCTTTATCCGGACCATATAGCGTTCTATACAAAGCTGGAAAAGGGACCGTACAAGACGATCACCTTTACCGAATACATGGCAGACATCAACGCGCTGGGCACCCAGCTGATATCCATGGGTCTTAAGGAGAACCGCATCGCCATAATCGGCGAGACCAACTACACCTGGTCCGTAAGCGACATGGCAGTAGTATGCGGTACCGGCTGCGCAGTTCCTCTGGACAAGGAGCTCCCTTACGCAGACCTTAAGAACCTTATAAAAGAATCCGAGGCGACCGCAGTCTTCTTCGACAAGAAGCGCGAGCCCATGTTTACACGCATGATGGCGGAAGGCGACACCCCGCTCAGGTTCCTCATCGCCCAGCAGGCGTACGAGGACCGCACCGTGGAAGTTGAGCTGGAAGGAACAGAAGAAAAGAAGCCCGTACAGGTCCTCTCCTTCTGGAAGCTGGTAGAGGCCGGAAAGGCTCTCGTTGCCGGCGGCGACCGCAGCTTCCTGGATGCCCAGATCGATTCCCGCGAGACTTCGATAATAATCTTTACGTCCGGTACTACCGGTCTTGCCAAGGGCATAATGCTCTCGCACCGCAACATCTGCGCGGACCTTATGGTATCTCCCACAGTGCTGCACGTTACGGACCACGAGATATTCTTCTCCATGCTTCCGATCCATCACACCTACGAGTACACCGCGGACTTCCTGATGCCGCATTATCAGGGCTCGGCCGTTGCGCACTGCGAAGGACTTAAGTACATACTAAAGAACATCCAGGAGGTCCACCCGACCTTCTTCCTGGGCGTTCCGGCAGTATTCGAAACTCTGCACAAGCAGATCTGGAAGGGCATCCGCGCCAAGGGCAAGGAAGCCGTTGCGAAGAAGGGCGTAAAGATCTCCCTGTTCTTCCGCAACAAGCTCCACATGGACGTTTCCAACCTCTTCTTTAAGGAAGTTAAGGAGACGTTCGGCGGAAGGTTCCGCATGTTCATCTCCGGCGGCGCCGCGATCAATCCGGCCATCCTGGAAGACTTCCAGGCATTCGGCATCCAGGCGCTGCAGGGCTACGGCCTTTCCGAGTGCGCTCCGATGGGCGCCCTCAATCCGGACACCTGCCCCAAGGCTGCTTCCATAGGCGTTGCGTTCCCGGGATGTGGTGCCAAGATCTACGAGCCTAACGAAGAAGGCATAGGCGAGATCTGCCTCAGCGGCGAAAACGTAATGCTCGGATACTTCAAGCGTCCGGACCTTACCGCTGAAGTGCTGCAGGACGGCTGGTTCCACACCGGAGACCTCGGCTACATCGACAAGGAAGGCTACATCTACATTACCGGCCGCGCCAAGAACGTCATCATTACCAAGAACGGCAAGAACGTATTCCCCGAAGAGCTGGAATACGAGCTTTCGCTCCACGACTGCATAAACGAGTCCATGGCGTTCGAACTCAGCTCCGAGAACAAGGACGACACCATAATAGCTGCGTCCATCTACCCCGACTGGGACGTTGTTAAGGCAGCGCTCGGCGACGACGCGGAAGATGTTGCCAAGGTGGAGGAGTACCTCTGGAAGGCTGTTAACGCCGTAAACGACAACAACCCGTCCTACAAGATGATAAAGCAGATATTCGTCCGCCACACTCCGCTGGAAAAGAACACATCCAACAAGGTAGTGCGCTTCCGTCCCGGCAACAAGCAGGGCAACTGATCTGCGCATCGGGCATGAAGGTCCGGGCAGCCGCAGCAAAGGAAACAGCGCTTTACGGACGATACAAGCAAAAAATACGAAACGGAGAGGGAATACCTCTCCGTTTTTTGTGGTCACTGCGGGGCAGCGGTGCTATTCCCAGTCTCCGTCGGCGTTCAGCGTAATGACAGGCGTTCCGTCCTTTTTCAGCAGGGGCGTAAGACCTCCGGCATATCCGCTTGCGTGGAACAAGTAATTTACACCGGTCTCTCTGTCTACCCAGATCTCGGTACCGGTAAGCTTTCCCTGCGAGTAGACCTTTATGAATCTGTCGTCTCTTGCCATGATATCAACCTCCTGTTTAACATCTGACGGCGTTTTTTACGCTGCCATTATACCATATAAGGCAAGCCGTTTTCGGCTTCGTTGTGATATACTTAAAGCATAAGAAAACAACTAACACCAACCGATAGATATACAGGAGGATACCATGAAAGTACTTATCCTTAACGGAAGCCCGCGCGCAAAGAGCAATTCCGTTGCTCTGGCCGAAGCCTTCGCAGAAGGTGCAAGGAGCGCCGGCCACGACGTGGAGACCGTAAACGTCGCAAAGCTTAAGGTCGCGGGCTGCCTTGCCTGCGAATACTGCCACACCGTTGGCGCCGGAAAGTGTGTCCAGAAGGACGACATGCAGGAGCTCTATCCCAAGCTCGCCGATGCGGACATGATACTTATCGCAAGCCCCATCTACTACTGGGGATTCAGCGGACAGATGGAGAGCGTCATAACCAGATTCTACGCGCCCGGCAAGCCGGCGGCTAAGAAGTACGCGCTGCTGCTCAGCTCCGGTTCTCCGGGAGTGTACGACGGCCCTGTGGCTCAGTATAAGAGCTTCGTTTCGTATTTTGGGGCTAAGAACATAGGCATAAAGACTTTCTGCGGCGGCAGCCAGCTGACTGCGGAGAATCTTGCGGAGATGAAGGCCTTCGGCGCGTCCCTGTAAAAATGTCCGCCCGGAAAAGACCGGGAATTCATTTAACCATTCTGCCTGCGAAAAGCAGGGGAGGCTTTTGCGTTTGACCGTAATACTCAGCTGCAGCTCATTGTTAGAATACGTTAACGCCGCGCAGAAGGCCATGGGTACCCACTGGCCGGTAGTTGTCGTGGACAGAAGCCATCACGCGGAGCCTGCAGAAATGAAGCAGGTCGTAAAGGAAACGATCGAGGGGATCCTTAGCGGACGCATCCCGTTGGATCCGGACAGCTCTGCCGCCGGACAGCCGAACGTCTCTGCCGAGCAGTCTGCCGCAGTGGACACAGCGGAGCAGTCTGCCGTAGTGGACACAGTGGAGCAGTGCGCTGCAGTGGACACAGAGGAGCAGTGCGCTGCAGTGGATCCTGCGGACCTTACGGTCCTTGTTGCCATGGGTTTCTGCGGCGGCAGCTGGGACCACGTAAGCTTCCCGTGCCGTGTGGTGATCCCGCGTACGGACGACTGCATATCCATCCTGCTTGCGACGGACGATCAGTACATCCCCAACCGCAAGGAACTGGGGCATCTGTACCTCTACGAGAGCGATCCCAAGGACTTTTCCGCCCTTCACCTGCTGCGCGACGGCGGCACCGCGGACGAGACCTACCGCGGCATGAGCAGCGAGGATCTGTTCCGCTACTGGTTCGGGAACTACCACGCAATGGACATAATCGACACCGGTCTCAACCCCTGCTACGAGGTCCCTTACGTGGAGGCCGCGCAGAAGGCCATGGGTACCCACTGGCCGGTAGTTGTCGTGGACAGAAGCCATCACGCGGAGCCTGCAGAAATGA